>JAVBRW010000079.1:0-6676 GCA_031547475.1 Planctomycetota bacterium | reverse complement strand
AAACGCCGACCCGGGCAAAAAACGGGATCTTGTGCCGGGATAATTCGGTGTAGTCAATCGCTACACCTGCAACCCGGACTAACATTTGCGATATCGGAATCAATAAATCGTTCGGGGCGCTGCCCAGGCTTCCCAGCCGGGATGACGGAGTTGCAGTACTTGTTCCACTCATTCCAGCGCCCACTTTTTCCCGTCGTACCTCGCCATGAACACATAGCTCGAGAAGTTGTGATTGGCGTCCGCCTTCAGCTCTCCCTGGACGCCCTTGACATCGACCTTGGTCAGCGCTTCGGCCAGGGCGGGGCCGTCGGTCGACTTGGCGATGCGGATGGCTTCGGCCAGGATGTAGATGCCGTCGTGATAGGCCTGGGCGGGATCGGTCGGCGGTTCGCCGTTGTAGCGGGCGCGGTGTTCCTTGACGAAGGCGACGACGGCCGGGGCGGTCGAGTTTTCGTCGAAGCCGAGGGCGGCGTAGACGCCGGTCATGGCGTCCTTCACCAGGTTGACGACCACGTTCGAGCCCCAGGCGGAGAAGCCGAGGATGGGGACGTCGATCTGGAGCTGGCGCATCTGGGTTATGGCCACGGCCGCTTCCGGTTCGTGGGTGAAGCCGATGAGGCAGTCGAAGCCGGCCGACTTCAAATTCAGGAGCTGGCCGGACACGTCCTTGTCGCCTTCCTTGATCTGTTCCCTGGCGACGATTTCAATGCCGTTCTTCTTGAACTCGCGCTCGGCGACGGCGAGGGCGGCGGTGCAGTAGTCGGTGGTGCCGTAGAGCACGCCGGGCTTTTTCTTGCCAAGCTTCTTGACCACGTATTCGACGATGGCGCTCACCCGGGCGTCGTCGTTGGCGCGGAGGCGGAACAGGTAGTCGTTCTTGGTCTTCGAATAGTCGAGGTTCGGCGAGGTGGCGCCGACCAGCATGGGGATTTTCGCCTGCTTGGCCAGGTTGTGGACGCCGAGGACGGCGCTGGACATGTTGGGGCCGTAGATGACCACCACCTTGTCGGCGATGACCTTCCGGACCACGTTCAGGGCGGTGCTCGGGTTGGCCTGATCGTCGTAGGTCACGACCTCGATCTTTTTCCCGTCGATGCCGCCCTTGGCGTTGACGTCGTCGACGGCGATATCCATTCCCTTCTTGATGTATTCGCCAAGAATGGAGCCGAGGCCGGTGAACGGCGCGATCAAGGCGACCTTGATCGTTTCCCCGCCGTGGCACAACTGGCCGAATCCGAGGGCGGTCACCAGAGCCGCCGCAACAAACAACCGTTTCATCATGGCATTTCCTCCCGCGAGTGGGCGCGCCCGCCGGATTGCGGACCGCGAATCCGGAACACGCGCACGATTCAAAACTTCCATCATTTGCCGCGCAGCGTCAGCGCGGCTTCCGCAATTTTTTCCGGTTTCAGAACCGCTTTCACACCAGCACGATTTCCGGCCCCGACTCCCGATAGCGTTCGTACACCTGCGGGTCCAGCTCCCGGCCGGTGATGACCATGTCGACGTCGGGGAAGCCGCAGACGTTGATGAACGAGGACTTGTCGAATTTGGTGTGATCGCAGAGAACGACCAGCTTGCCGGCCGCCTGGGCGACAATCCGCTTTATCTGCACCTCCTCCGTGTTGGTGAGCATGAACCCGCCCTTCTCGCTCACCGCATCCATTCCAAGCAGGGCGCAGTCGAAGTTCATCCCCGCCAGAAGCGTCTCGGTGAACAGGCCGGTGAGGGTGTAGTAGTTCCGGCGGAGAACGCCGCCGAGCACGGTCACCGTCATGTTGGGGCAGTCCTTCAGCTTGGAGGCGATGAGGAGATCGTTCGTGGCGATCATCAGGTTTTTCTTGTCCGCGAGGAAATCGGTGATTTCGGCGACGGTGGTGCTGGCGTCGAGAAACACGCTGAAATCGTCGCGGACAATCTCCGCCGCCCTTCTGGCGATTCGGCGCTTCTCCTCCTGGTTCGAATCGCGTTTCTGGCTATAGGGCTGCTCGTAGGCGTTGCCCTCGCCGCTGGCCAGGACGGCGCCGCCCCTGACCATGCGGAGAAAGTTTTCCCGCTCGAGCTGGAGAAACGACCGGCGCACGGTGGCGCGGGAAACATCCAGTTGCTTTTCCAGCACGCCAATCCGGGCGAACTTCTTTTCCCGCAAATACTCCTTGATCGTTTCAAGGCGTTCTGCCGGCAGCATGACAGGGCATCCTTTTCAACGGTGCTCGTTTGGGTGGAACATGGTTTCCGGTATTGCGGCGGTCACGAATACTGATGACAAGAATCGAGGTTGAAACGGCTTAGAATGCTGTTGCTGGAATGCGTTTAATCGGATCCCTTCCACACATGATGCATTTTAAACCATAATGACGCATTATGCGGTCTTTTTTTTCTGATTTTCTCACAATTTTATCGATTTATCTAATTTCGGGAGATGGCAACCAGGTTGACGCAGGAATATTGTACACAATGATTCATCATGGGTTATAATGCATCATTTGATGCAATGATTTTTCGGTATTCGGCTGGAACGCGCGGGATCGAACGCCCACGCCATGGCGGATGTGATCGGAACGCTGGAAATCGCCTGCCGCTTCCATGGAGGAACGGGCATGTCTTCAATCCACGACAAGATTTCCACAATTCGGCTCGGGCGAGTGTGTGGCGTTGACGAGAAAACGTTGGTGAAAGGCCAAAAACGAGCGGGCGCGCCGCAACGACGCGCCCGAATAGCCAAAATAAATGCGCGCCCGCCGCGTCACGAAGCGGCTTGGCGGATTCCCGCTTCGCTGTTCCTTCTTCTCCGACGCCATCCGCCGTTTCGATTTTCACCCATGGGCGTTCGGAACGTCCCGCCCGCCTTGCCGTTGCCGCCCACGGATCTCCGTTTCCTTTGCGGGCCCGACGCCGGCGCTTGCCCGAAAGCCCGGCGCCCCTGGTCGCGCGCGACCGGAACGGGTTCGGGGCGGAGCACGGCGAAAGCGTGGTCGCGAACGGTCGGAATACGAGTTGAGATGAGCGATTCGATGTCCCGGAGGGAACCGCGTTCGCTCGCGTCGCAGAAGGAAATCGCCGTGCCCTGCCGCCCGGCCCGGCCGGTGCGGCCGATGCGGTGCACATAGGTTTCGGGAACGTCCGGCAAATCGTAGTTGACGACATGCGGAAGCGCCTGAACGTCAATCCCCCGGGCCGCGATGTCGGTGGCGACCAGAACGCGCAGCTTGCCTTTCTTGAAGGCGGAGAGCGCCTCCTGCCTGGCCGACTGCGACTTGTTGCCGTGGATCGCTTCCGCCCTGATGCCGGACGCGTTCAGCATTTTGCTGATCTTGTCGGCGCCGTGCTTGGTGCGGGAAAAGACCAGGCCGGTCTCGATGCCGCCGTTTTGCAGCAGTTCGACCAGCAGGCGCCCCTTGGCGGCCTTTTCGATATGGTAGACCGATTGCTTGACGCTTTCCACCGGCGAGGACACCGGCGCGACCGCCACCTTCACCGGTTCGCGGAGGATGGACGCGGCCAGCGAGGCGATTTCCTTCGGCATGGTGGCGGAAAACAGCAGCGTTTGCCGTTCCTTGGGGATTCTCGCTATAATGGTTTTCACATCGTGAATGAAGCCGAGATCGAGCATGTGATCGGCCTCGTCGAGGACAAGCGTCGTTATGCTGCGCAAATCGCACAGTTTCTGATTCAGGAGATCGACGAGCCTTCCCGGCGTCGCCACCACCACATCGACGCCGTTCCGCAGCGCCGACACCTGCGGTCCCTGGCCGACTCCGCCGAAGATAATCGCCGTCCTGACGCCGGCGAATTTCCCGAACGCGTTGAAACAGGCGCCGACCTGCGCGGCCAGTTCCCGGGTGGGGGCCAAAACCAATGCCCGGGGCGCCCTGCCCCTCTTGACATTCTTCTGTGCAAAAAGCGCGTTCACGATGGGCAGCGCGAACGCGGCGGTTTTTCCCGTGCCGGTCTGCGCGCAGCCGAGAACGTCCTTTCCGGCGAGCAAATGGGGAATTGCCTGTTCCTGGATGGGGGTGGGGTCGGAGTAATTTTCCATGGCCACGGCGCGCAATACCGGTTCCGCAAGATTCAATTCGCTGAATTTCATTCTGTTCCTTCTACCGCTGTATCGAAAGACGGGAATGAAAGCATTCGTTCTCTCCTTTGCCCGCCTCAAAAAAATATTCCATCTGTTCGGTTGCCGGTCCATAAAAAACGGGGTCACAGGTCTCAGCCTGTAACCCCGTGGATTGTATGGCAATGACAGTGTGTACAGTCTATCGCTTGTTCGGGCGCATGTCAATACGATTCTCGATCGCGAGGATTAATCCAACTGCGCGGGGGCAATCGGCTTCCTTGATCGAACAGTCCTCGAAATAACAGTCATGGAGCAGGGAATCGCTGAAATCCATTTCGATCAATACTTCCTGACAATTCCCGACACGGTGCCGATGATATAAAAATCGTCGCCATCGGCCGGAACGATGTCCTTGTACTTCGGGTTTTCGGGATGCAAATACGGCTTGCCGCCGGCGAAGCGCAACCGCTTGATGGTCACCTCGTTGTTGAGACGGGCAAGAACCAGTTCGCCGTCCCGCGCCTCGGGACCGGGGCGGATCAGCGCAACGTCATGATCGAAAATGCCGGCGTCGATCATCGAATCCCCGCGCACCCGGATGGCGAAGATTCTTCCGTCCGGGAAAAAGGCCGAGTCGAGCGCTATGTGCTCGTCCGCCTGTTCAATAGCCTCGGCCGGATTGCCGGCCGGAGCGTCGCCCAACAGGGGGACGGCGCGCGATTCGCGCCAAGCCGCGTCGCCGCCGTGGGGCAGGCTGAGGCCGCGATGGCTGTTCCGGGTGATGCGGAGAAGGCCTTTTTTTTCCAACGCCGCCAGGTGCGACCGCACCGCGAAAGTGGACTGGAAACTGAAATGCCGGCGGATCTCGTCGATGCTGGGCGGGCGCCGATCAGCCTGGATGGCGCCGCGAATAAAGTCGAGGATCTCCCGTTGGCGGGCGGTCGGTCCTTCCACCGGCGGCCGTCCCGGTCGGCGCCGGCGCGCCTGTGTCACAGCGCCAGTTCCCGCTTGCCGGCCGGCGTCTGCACCGTTCCGGACGTCGCCGAAAACTTCAACACGCACAGGTTCGGATCATCCTTGCCGCCGGGAAAGTAGCACAGGTAATCGTCCCGCCACGCCAGGGCGCGGGCTTCCGCGTCGTCGAGAAGCTCCATGCTCCCCCACAAGCGAACTTCCAGGTAATCCGCACCATCCTCCATGGCTGTGGCATAAAGGAGGCATCGCGGCTCGCGGCAAAGCTCGCGATACTTGTCGCTGCATTTGCCGGTGAGCATCCAGATGGTGTTGAGCCCGTCCCGCCCGACCATTGCCATGGCGCGCGCATCCGGGAGGCCGTCTTCGCGGCTTGTCACCAGAAAAACCGTGCACCCCGGTTTGAACAATCGCTCCGCCGCTTCGTTTTCATCCATGGGCATTTCTCCTCGCTGCCGTACCGCGCGGTATCGGCGTCATCGAAAAAATCGTTTCCCTGACATCATAATACCACCTGGAATCAGAAGGTCAATAATTTAACTGCCAAAAAAAGCAATATATTTAAAATAACCCGCAACCCCTTATGCGACAAAGCGTTTTAAGCGATTGCCTTGAAAAGGGAACTATGGCATACTTGCATGCGGGTAGGGACATTCGAGTAAGGGCCTGTCAGGAAATAACTATGGCAACTTTTCAACAGAAACGCAGCTATAGCGCATTCGATAAAGGCCCAGGTGCTTCATTTATTATCTGACAGAACCTAAAGGGATAAGCATGTGTGGACGTTTCGCTCTCGCGGAAATCAACCGGGAACTGGCCCAGGCATTCGAGCTTCCGGTTCCGGAAATCGCGCCGCGCTACAACATCGCCCCATCCCAGTCGGTGACGGCAATCGTCAACGATCCGGAATCGGGCGGCATATCGTTCCAGCCGTTGTTCTGGGGGTTGGTTCCCTTTTGGGCCAAGGACAAATCGCTGGCCATGCGCTGCATCAACGCCCGCGCCGAGACGGCCCATGAAAAACCGGCCTTCCGCGCCGCCTTCCGCCATCGGCGCTGCCTGGTGCCCGCCAGCGGCTTTTACGAATGGCGCCGGGAAAGCCGCGCCAAAACCCCGTTCTATTTCGCCCCCGCCGATTCCGCCGCGCCGCTGGCGCTGGCCGGCCTGTGGGAGGACTGGACCGACGGAACCGGGCATCTGCGTTCGTTGTCCATCCTCACCACTGCCGCCAACGCCGTCATGTCGCCCGTGCACGACAGAATGCCGGTGATTATCCGGGCGGAGTCGTGGCGGCTCTGGGTGGATCCGAAGGTTCAGAACCCCCGCGAACTCGCCCCCCTTCTGACGCCGTGCGACAACGCGCTCCTGACGCGGCGCGAAGTCGGCGCCTATGTGAACAACGCCCGCCACGAAGGCGCGGCCTGCATCGCTCCGGCGTGAGGCGGATAGACCGGAGCCATTTCAATCTTCGGTTTTCAGGTCGTGGCAAGCGCATCGATCGTTGGTAGGGGCGGCCCCACTGTACACGACCATTTTTGATGAAGTTTTATGCAATATCTTGAATTGGAGGGCATAACGAGGAACATGACGGGTGTCAACTTCCATCGGAACACCCGAAAGGAAACCGCCATGTTCCCCAAATCT
>JAVBRW010000008.1:0-11845 GCA_031547475.1 Planctomycetota bacterium | reverse complement strand
GGAGACGCGTCTCCGCGCCAAAAAACGCTGCACACCCCCACAAAACGTCATTCCGGCGGTAAAAACAGCCGCTGCACCCCTAACGGGAAATTGAGCCGGAATCTAGCGGGATTGACACGGACGGCAAGATAAGCCTCCACTGCCGCACCGTCAACTCCCATTTTGTAATATAAAAACAAACCCTAAATCGAAACCTCTTCCCCGTTCCAGTTCTCCGGCTCCGAATACTTTCTCCCCGCCAGCAGCCCGATCGCCGTCATGATGCGGAATCCGAGGTTTTCAATCATTTCCTTCCGCTCGACCCGTGACAGGTGGGGGTAATCCATTTCCTTCCGGAGCAGCATGACGGGCGGGCCGAAGCGCAGCCGCACGTTGCGGAGCGGCTTGGGATAACGGCTTCCCCTCGGAAGCGCCCGCGCCGAACCGGTGATGGCGACCGGGATGATCGGCATGCGGGATTCCAGCGCCAGCATGGCGGCGCCCGGACGCGGCCGGTTCAGGCGCTCCCGCTGGTTGATGTGGCCTTCGGGGAACAGGCCGACCGCCTCGCCCGCCGCCAGCCAGCCGAGGGCGGTCCTGAGCATGTCGGACTGGCTTCGCCGATCGCCCCGGCGGAACGGGATGCAGCCGCCGGACCGGAGAATCCAGCCCATCAGCCAGTGGCGGAACGGCTCCTCGTAGGCGATCATGTGGAGCGGTCGCTGCTTGGCGGCGGCGTAGGCGACGGCCAGGAGGGGACCGTCCAGGTAGCTCGAATGGTTGCCGGTCACGATGCACGGCCCGTCGGGCAGGTACTCGGTGCCGGTGGCGCCGGCGAAAAACGGCAGTGCCGCGACGGTCATGATGCCTTTGGCGAGATAGAAGCTTTTCCAGGCCATATGTTTATTTCCTACCGTCTCCCCGTGCTTTTCCATCTTCTGTGCACCCATAGCCACTGCTCGGGCGCTTCGAGTATCAGCCGGCTCAAATCCGCGTTCAGCAGGTCGATCAGGCGGCGGGTCTCCGCCTCCGGATCGGCTTCGGGATCGGGGCGGAAGGGTTCCGGGTTGTGAACGAGGGTGAAGCGTTTGTCGGCGCCCGGTTCGTTCCGGCGGCAGACGACTGTGACCATGGGCGAGCCGGTCCGCAGCGCCAGTTCGACCGGAACGGTCAGCGTGCTGGCCGGCTTGCCGAGGAACGGCGACATCATGCCGTGACTGCCGGCGTCCTGATCGATCAGCACGCCCACCACGCCGTTTTTCCGGAGAATGCCGAGCGCGCGGCGGATGGCGCCCTGCTTGTCGAGGATGGTCAAGCCGTTCCGTTCCCGGACCGATCGGACCAGCTCGTTCACCCGCGGATTGTCGAGGGGGCGGGCGATGGAGCCGCCGGAAATGCCGACGGTCGTCGCCGCCGAATTGCACCATTCCCAATTGCCGTAGTGCGGCGTTATCATCAGGAGGCCTTTTCCCTCGGCCAGCAGGCCGTGCATGTACGTGTCGAGGCCGTTGAGATCGGTTCTGCGCGCGATGTCGCCGGGGCTCATGCGGGACAGTTGGGCGAATTCGGCCATGACCATGCCGTAGCCGCGGAAATTCCTTTTGACGAACGCCGCCGCCGCTTCCCCCTTCAATCCGAGGCGATCCCCGATTTGCTCGAAGGCGCGTTCGCGGTGCCGGCGATCGATGCGCCGGAGCAGATCGCCGATGCGCCGCCCCGCCCACATGGCGGCGCCGAAGGGGAGGAGGGAAAGGATTCCAACTGCGGCGCGCACGGTCCAGTATTCGGCCGCATGCCGCCATTTCCGGGGGTTAGGCTCCGAGTTTGCGGCCGGTGAGTCGCTCATACGCCTCCATATATTTGGCACGGGTCGCTTCCACCACCCGGTCGGGGAGGGAGGGGGCCGGCGGTTTCTTGTTCCAGCAGCATTCGGTTTCCAACCAGTCGCGGAGATACTGTTTGTCGAAGGAGGGCGGGTTTTTGCCCGGCTTCCACTCGGCCAGCGGCCAGAAGCGGGACGAATCCGGCGTCAGCACCTCGTCGATCAGCGTCAGTTTGCCGTCGATCAGGCCGAACTCGAACTTGGTGTCGGCGATGATGATGCCCTTGTCCAGCGCGCGCGCCTGGGCCTTGTCGTACAGGGCGAGGGCGGCCTGGCGGATTTGTTCGGCCAAGTCGAGGCCGAGCTTGTCCACCATGTATTGGAACGGCACGTTTTCGTCGTGGCCGACCTCGGCCTTGGTGGACGGGGTGAAAACGGGCGCGGGCAGTTTGTCGGCCATTTTGAGGCCGGAGGGCATGACGATGCCGCCCAGCGTTCCCTTATCCCGGTATTCCGACCAGCCGGAGCCGATGATATAGCCGCGCACGATGCATTCGAACGGAACGACCTCCGCCTTTTTGACCAGGATTGCCCGCCCTTTCAGCATGGCGACCTGATCGTGCGGCAGTTCCAGCGAATCGAGGGCGGGGGACAGAAGATGGTTCGGAATCACCCCGGAAAGATGATCCAGCCAAAACAGGGTGAGGCTGGTGAGAATTCTCCCCTTGTCGGGAATCGGGGTGGGCATGACGGAGTCGAATGCGCTGATCCGATCGGTGGCGACCAGAAGCAGCCTGTCGCCCAAATCGTATACGTCGCGCACCTTGCCGCGTCGCGGCGCCGGCAGTCCCGGAATGGTGCTTTCAAAAAGCGGTTGTCCCTGCATCATCGTCTTCCCTGTGTCAATGGCGCTTCAAGATGCCGCGTTGCTCTCTTGAACCGCTTCAAGTGATAAAAGAGCCTTTCCGCTGCGCAAAAAACGGCGGGGTTCAACTCCGGCCGGAGCATCCTATTTTGGCGCACCGCGATAGGTTGTCAACGAATAAATGCCCTCGGCGACGGCGGCGACATGGCGCGGCACAATTTATTATGGAAAGCAAAATATATTTCCTTATAATCAAGGTTTTATTATAATTTAATCCCCTCACGGCGGTATCGGGCCGACGGAAGGGAACTTCGTCATTACCCATCTTCGGTTGACCAGGGACGGACATGGCCGAATTGATTATAAAAGACAAGGACGGCTGCCGCGCGTTCGGGATGGACGAGGGTAAACCGTTGTTCGCCGGACGCACGGTGGAGTGCGATCTCTATCTGCCGTCGCCCGGCGTCAGCCGCAAGCACGCCATTTTCCTCGCGCGGAAAGGGGTGTGCGGTCTCAAGGATCTCGATTCCTCCAACGGCACCTTTCTGAACGGCAGGCGCCTCACCCATTCCGTCCGCTTGAAGGACGGCGATGTCATTCAAATCGGCAACTACTGCATAGAATTCCGGGCGCCGGAAATGATCGGGAAAGTCGCGCCCGATTCGGAGTCGGAAAGCCATGCCCGGCCCAAACGGACATCCGCGCGGTCCTTGCCGGCGATGGAGCCCGATCCCGCCAGGTCACGGCGCGAAAAACCGAATGCCGCCGCCCCGGCGGCGACGCCAATTGTTCCGGCCCGGCCCGCCGACGCGGTGTGCGAAGAGTCCGAGACGTTCCAACTGGATGGAATTCCGGCCGATTGCTCCGATACGCCCGAATCCGATACGCCCAATTTCGAACACGGCCCGGAAACCTCGCCGGCGCCGACGGTGAAACCGTCCGCTCCCGTGCGAATCGCTCCGCCTCCCGCGCAGCTTGTCCTGCCGGAGCGGGAGGAGATTTCCGACGACGAGGTCGGCGACGGCCGGGACGACGCGGCGTTTCTGATCGAGGAGGAAAAGGTCGAGGACGAGGCGCAGGGCGCCGCCGCCCTGACCAGGGCGGCCGCCGAGGCCGGCATTGTCGGCGAGTTCGCGCCCGACACCGAGGACGAGGCGCCGGCCCAGCCCGACGAAGTCCGTGTCCGCTCCAACACCGGTCCCATCGCCCATCTGCATTCCATAATCCAGCCCGGCGCCGATCCGGCCGCCGGCGGCCTGCCGCTGGACGATCGGCTCCGTCAGGCCGTCGAGGCGCGGCTGTGCCTCTATTCGTTCCTGGCCGATCTGCAGCAGGAGCGGGCCGCGTTCCTCGCCCGCCGGCCCAAAATGGCGGACGCGGTGAAATCGGAACTCGCCCGCCAGGATCGCGAACTTGACAAAATCCCCAACGCCCAGCAGGCCGAAAGCATGATCGAAAAGCGGAAGGCGAAAAAGGCCGCGCTGCTCGAGAAAATTGCGGAAGCGAAGAAAAACGATTTGCCGCCCCCTCCGAAACCGTCCAGGGACATGCGGGAAGCGGAGGAAATTGCCATTTCGCAGTGGACCATCTGCGCCCAGTCGTTCAGCGAAGCGTTGCCCGCCGCCTTTGCCGAAGCATACCGTTTTGCCGAGGACGAGCCGTTGACCCGGTATCTGGTGAACACGGGCGTCGATCCGGTGCCGTTGATGGGCGGCGCTGTCTATTACCTGGCGCTGGAAACGCTCCAGGAGGAATCGCGCGCCGGTCGCCAGCAATTGCGCGAACTGATCGCCCAACTGCCGCCGCCGTCCGAAAAGAACGGCGGCTCCGGCATGCTCGGCCGTTTCGGCCGATCCGCCAGGCAGGAGGACGGGGAGAACGACGGGAGCGGGACCGAACAGGTCGATGTCGAGGAACTGGCCGCCAACGAAAAGCACCTGGCCGATCGCATGAACTGGATCAAGCAGGAACTCGCCTTTATGGAGCGGACGCTTATCCAGGAGTTCTGGAAAGCGTACTCCGGGGCCGCGCTCCATTACATTCCCCGCCACGAAACCATGCCGCCGCCCGTCCGCGCCTTTTTGCGCCACGGCGCCATCGGCTTCAAATCGTGGTGGATGAGCAAGGAAGTGAAGGACCATATAATCGAGGACTGCCGGGACGATGTCATCCACCACATGCGGGTCGGGAAGAACAACACGAACATCCTCTACGTCGACGAATACCTGGCGGCGGTGATGAACTGGGAATGCACGCCCGCCCTCGACGAGAACCTGGAACTAAACGAACGGAACTCCCCCAACTGGAAAGCGGACAAGGCGCTCAGGAAGTTAATCAACTCGCGCTCGCAGGTATTGTTGATGGAGGAATTGGTCGACACTCTCGCCGCCCGCGTCGACGGGCTGGAAGCGGAGGCGGCCGGCATCGATCAGCAAATCGACAAGCTGCTGCCCGGTTCCAAAAACTACAAGACGACGAAAAGCGAACTCGGACAAAAGCGCCAGACGCTGCGGGTGGAAGTTTCGAAAATCTCCAAGCTGGCCGCCAAAATCAAGGACGAGACGCTCGCCAACCTGAAGGAAACCATCGCCGAAACCAACGCGCGCTTCGATTCCGGCGAACTGCCGAAGCCGACCGGCGAATTCCTCATCAAAAGGGAATGCGACGCCATCCACAAGATCGGGCGCCTGCTGGCCAACCTGAAGGAGCGCTTCCAGCCGCTGGTGCTGCGGGACAATTTCCAGATCGGCACGGACGCGCTGAACGATCGCGTCTCCATCAACGGGGAAATTCTCGAAATGGAGCGCCGCGATCCCGGCATATTCCTGGAAAACCTGGTGCCGTCGAAGAAAAAGGCGGCGCGGGTCGATCTCCGGATCAGCCCGGTCGCCGTCCTCATCCCCGCCGCCGGCGTCCTGGCCTATTCGTGGAACCCGCGCGGCAGGCCGGAGGACGGGCGCCTCGCCATCCCCACCTGCTTTGTCCGCCGCCGCATCCGCGAACGGCAAATCACCTATTTGCTGGCCGATTTCCGCTGGGACACTTCGAAAGCGGCCGCCGGCATGGATGTCATGACCTCCGACACCATCGTCGCCGCCTTCATGACCGTGCGCTGGGACTGGCGCAAACGGTCGAAGGAGGGCCGCGAAAAAGGCCTCATCTACACCGAGCAGAACGACCGCACCAACTGGCGGCGCGTGTACGAGGCCTATTCCCAGACCGCCTACGACAGCGGCAAGAAACTGTTCAACCGCAACTACGATTTCTACGAAAGAATCATTGGAAAATATTTCGATTTGCCGGAAAATGTGCCTTTGCTGAAAAAGTGAACATGCTTTTTTCCCGGTAGGGACATACAGAAGAATGGGTTTCCCTATATTTCTTTGATTTTAGGAGATTACAGTGAAAAAAACGTTCCTCGCCGCATTTTTGTTGATACTTGCCGCAGTCCCGGCCCGTGCCCTGGACATCGGCGACAAGGCGCCGGAGATTTCCGCGCTGACCTGGGTGACCGGCGAGCCGGCCGATCCGACCAAACCGGACGGCAAGACCATCTACCTGGTCGAAGTGTGGTCCACCACCTGCCCGCCCTGCATCACCTCGATTCCGATCCTCAACGATTTGCAAAAGCGCTACGCCGACAAGGGCTTGAAAATCGTTTCGTTCACCCCCGACAAGGAGGAGGAGGTCAAGCCGTTTCTTGAAACGCATCCGATGGAATATTCGTCCTTCATCGACAAGGACGGAACGAGTTTCGTCAACTATATGGCCGCCGACAACCGGAACAGCATTCCCCACGCCTTCCTGTTCAACAAGGACGGCGTTCTCCTGTGGATCGGCAATCCGCTGGACAGTCTTGAAAAGCGCATAAACCAGGTGCTGGACGGCACGCTGAACCTCGATCACGCGCTGGCGGTCAAGAGCGCCCGCGAAGGGCTGCAGGCCGCGTTCGAAAGCCAGAACGTCGACGGCCTGACCAAGAACCTTCTCGAACTCGAGAAGCTGGAACCGGCCAACGGCCAGTACTATCAGATCCACTACCGCATCCTGACCGAACTCGGCATCGGCGACGAGGCGGACATCAAGACGCTTTACGCCAACTGGTACAAGGGCTGCTACGATTCGGCCGAGGACCTGATGATCCTGTCCATGGTCTCCACCGAACAGGGGTCGCCGAACACCCGCAACCCCGAACTCGGCCTCGCCGCCGCCAAGCGCGCCTACTCCCTCGATTCTTCGGTCAAGGCCGAAGCCGGCCTCAACCTGGCCGACGTCTACAAGGGAATCGGCCGTATCGATCTGGCCATCGCCACGCTGAAGGAGGTGGTCAAGAATGTCGAACCGGGCCAGGTCGAAGTCGTCGCCGCGGTGGAGAATTATTACAACCGCCTGCTCGAACTCGGCAAGAATCCGGACGCGGAGTACAAACCTGAATGAAGAATTCACAATTTACAATTCACAATTCACAATTATTTTTGAGAACAATTGTGAATTGTGAATTGTAAATTGTGAATTGCTTTGGGGGATCGACGATATGAAGGGGATTATCCTCGCCGGCGGCGCCGGCTCGCGCCTGCACCCGGTGACGCAGGCGGTGTCCAAGCAGCTCATTCCCATCTACGACAAGCCGATGATCTACTACCCGCTGTCGGTCCTCATGCTGGCCGGCATCAGGGAAATACTGCTGATTTCCACCCCGCGCGATCTGCCGTCCTACCGCCAATTGTTGGGCGACGGCTCGCAGTGGGGGCTGACCATGGAATACGTTGAGCAGCCGCGCCCGGAAGGGCTGGCGCAGGCGCTTATCCTCGGCGAGGAATTCATCGGAAACGAATCGTCCTGCCTCATCCTCGGCGACAACATCTTCTATGGCCAGGGCCTGACCGACACGCTGCGCCAATCCGCCAAAATAAGCAAAGGCGCCCGCATCTTCGCCTATCCGGTCACCGATCCGGAGCGCTACGGCATCGTCCTGTTCGACGCCAACCGCCGCGCGCTTTCCCTGGAGGAAAAGCCCGCCAATCCCAAAAGCAATTTCGCCGTGCCCGGCCTTTATTTCTACGGCCCGGGCGTGGCCAAGATCGCCCGCGCCCTGAAGCCGAGCGCCCGGGGCGAACTGGAAATCACCGATCTCAACCGGATGTACATGGAGCGGGGCGAGTTGGAGGTGGTGCAGTTCGGCCGCGGCCTGGCCTGGCTCGACACCGGGACGCCCCGGAGCCTGATGGACGCGTCCATGTTCATCCAGGCCATCGAGGAGCGGCAGGGCCTGAAGGTCGCCTGTCTCGAGGAAATCGCCTTCGACAGCAAATGGATAGACGCCGCGACCGTCGCCCGGGCGGCGGCGGCGATGGGCGACAGTTCGTACGGACGCTATTTGCGGAGGTTCAAGGGCTGAATGAGCGCGCACATGATCCATAATCCCCGGCGCCTGCTGGTCACCGGCGGCGCCGGATTCATCGGCACCAATTTCGTCCGCCTCGTCCTGGCCAGGCAGCCGGGCGTGGATATCCTGAATTTCGACGCCCTGACCTACGCCGGCGGCACCTCCAACCTCGACGGCCTCGATCAGCGCTATCCCGGCCGCCACCGGCTGGTCAAGGCCGATATCCGGGACGAAACGGCGGTGAATAGCGCCTTCGCCGAATTCGTGCCGGATTCGGTGGTGCATTTCGCGGCCGAAAGCCACGTCGATCGCTCCATCGACAATCCGCTCGAATTCGTCCGCACCAACGCGCTCGGCACCGGCATACTGCTGGAGGCGGCCAGGAAGGCGTGGAAGGGCAGGTCGGACGTCCGCTTCCATCATGTGTCGACGGACGAGGTGTACGGCTCCCTGGGCCCCGAAGGCCTGTTCCGCGAGGATTCCCCGTACGATCCGTCCTCCCCGTACAGCGCCTCGAAGGCCGCCTCCGACCATCTGATCCGGGCGTGGCACCGCACCTACGGCCTGCCGGCGACGATCAGCAACTGCTCGAACAATTACGGACCGTGGCAATTTCCGGAAAAGCTCATCCCCCTCATGATCGCCAACGCCCTGGCCGGAAAGCCGCTCCCCATTTACGGCCTCGGCGCCAACGTCCGCGACTGGCTGCATGTGGAGGATCACGCCGCCGCCGTCTGGACCATCCTCCAGGCCGGCCGCGCCGGCCGCACCTACAACATAGGCGGCGACAACCAGTGGACCAACCTGGAGCTGGTGCGCCTGCTGTGCCGCCTCCTGGACAAGGCGAAGCCGCGCGCTTCCGGCCAGTACAGCGAACTCATCACCTTCGTCCCCGACCGCCCCGGCCACGACGCCCGCTACGCGGTCGACTGTTCCCGCATGAAGGAAGAACTCGGCTGGCGCCCGCGCTACACCTTCGAGTCCGGCCTCGCGGAAACGGTGGACTGGTATCTTCAGAATCAGCACTGGGTGGAGGAAATCACGAGGGCGAAGTATGACGGGGGGAGGTTGGGGGTGTTAGAGTAGGTAAAAGGCATATTTCACATGCCGGGTTCGCTCCGGCTTGATTTATTATAACGAATTTGTTATAATGGACTAGAGTGAGAAAGTGGCCAGGCTATGTTTGAAGTCGAATTTTACGAAGATAGCCGGGGTTGCCAGCCGGTGAAAGAAATGTTGAGTGAACTGCGTGACAAAGCCCGAACCAGCAAAGATGCGCGAATACAATTCGAAAAAATTCTCGCACATATCAGGGCTTTGGAAAACTACGGAACCCGCATGGGCGAACCCAAGGTCAAGCATATTGACGGTGCATTATGGGAATTGCGGCCTTTGGCGCACAGAGTCCTGTTCTTTCATTGGCAGGCCAATAAGTTTGTTCTCTTGCATCACTTTGTCAAGAAGACCCAGAAAACGCCGGCAAGGGAAATAGAGCGGGCAAGAAGCAATATGCGGGACTTCTTGGAAAGGAATGGCTGACCATGGGTAAAAAAAAGAGTGGCAGCACGAATTTTCGCGATTTCTACAACGACGACAACAATGTTTCCCCCGCCGAGCGCGCCAAGATCGAATTCGAGGTCGAATTGATTGGCAAACTTATTGCGGCGAGGGAAGCCAAGGGATTGACGCAGGAGCAGCTCGCCAAAGCGGCCGGCGTCAAACAATCGGCAATCGCTCGCCTGGAAAGTCTGAAGGCGACACCGCAAATTGACACGCTTTTCAAGGTTCTTACCCCGATGGGATACAAACTCGCCATTGTACCCGGCGATGTCGATTGAGGCGTGAGAACCGCTTTCCGGCTTATGGTTTGAAAATCAAAATCCGTGGCGTTTCCATTTGAGTTATTTCGTTGCATCAGAATAGCTCGAATGGAAACGCCGTAGGCATTTCTTCATATCTCGTCCAGCCAATGCATCGGCAAATTCGCCTCGTCCGCCTTGTCCATCGACGGCGGGGGCGGCGGGACGGCGGAATCGCCGGCGGCCGGTTGTTCCCCATCCTTCGCTTTCGCCTTTTTCGACCGCGACTGCCTGCCCTTGCCGCCGGCCTTGCCCTTCTTTTCCTTCTCCGGCGCGGGCGGGGGAGCGTAGAACGCGGCCGCGGTCAGAGGCTGGAACGGCGTTTCGTCTGCCGCCGGCTCCGCTTCCGCCTCGCGCTTCGGCTCCGGCGCCGACGGGCGCGCCTCCGGCGCCTTGTCCCGCTTTCGCGAACGATCGCGGCGGTTCCTGCCACGGGACGGTTTTTGCTTTTCCTCGTGGGGCGCGGCCGTCGCGGATTGGGCGGGCGCGGCGGCCGGAACGGATTCGCCGGGCGCCGCCGGCGCCACGACCGCCGGAGCGATCGGTTCCGCCGTCGCGGCGGCGGTGTCGGCGGCGGGCGGCGGGAGGTTGTCGATGGTGTCGGCGCGCTGCTGCTCGTCGTGCCGGATGCGGCGAAGCTTTTTGTTGCGGCGGCGGCGGGCGGAACGGCTCAGGCGCTTGCCCTGCGGCGGCTCGTCCAGCCGAACCGTTTCGAGCGCGTCGGAATCTTCGGGCGTTTCCAACTGGATTGCCCCGTTTTGCGGTTGCGCCGGCGGCTGCGCCTGCTGCTGTTGTTGCTGATGGTGCTGCGGTTGCGCTTGCTGATGGCTGTGGCGCCGATCGCCGTCGCCCCGTCCGTCCTCGCGGCCGTAAATGCGCTCGGCCAGCATGTCGCGCCAGAGATTGAGGCCGGTCCGGAGCTTGCCGGACGCGGTCTGGACAATCTCGGCCAGGGCCAGCGCTTCGTGGAACGACTCTTTGGTGACGAAGCCGGCCAGGGAGCCGCGCCGCCCGCCGGTGTGGGCGAAGCGGTGCTGGTCAAGATAGACGTGGATGATGCGGTCGACCAGCTTGCGGGGGAAACGGAGGCGTTGCGACAGCGGTTCCAGGAACGCATGGATCTTGTCGTATTTGAAACGCGGGAACTCGTCCGACGGCCAGTCCCGGCCGAGGCGGAGTTTCAGGGAGTCCAGGAGCAGGGTGGAGAACACCAGGGCTGGCGTGGCGTCGGGGAGCACGGTGTCGCCCTCGTCCAGCGTGCGGAGGCGGCGCCAGAAGAGGTCGGTGTCGATGTGCTCGTGCTCGAGGGCGGCGGACACTTCCGGCAGGATGACTTTCAGCATGCCGGTGTCCTGCAAAAGCCGCACCGCCTTTTCGCCGGCGGAGAAGGCGAACAGGCGGGTGATTTCCTCCAGGAGCCGGGCGGGGGAGGCTTTTGCCAGTTCCTCGCCGTGGCGGACGATGGCGTCGTAGGTGTCGGGATCGAGTTCAAAACCGAGCCGGCTGGCGAAGCGGACGGCGCGGATCATCCTGATCGGATCCTCGCGGAAGCGGATGCAGGGATCGCCTATCGAGCGGATGCGGCGCTTGGCGAGATCCTCCATGCCGCCGACGTAGTCGATGATGCTGAACGAATTGATGTCGTAGAACAGGCCGTTGACGGTGAAGTCGCGGCGGAGCGCGTCCTCCTGCGGCGTGCCGAACAGGTTGTCGTCGCGCTGGAACAGATCCGCTTCCGGATCGGTCGGGTCGGCCGACGGCGCCGGGGAGCGCCGGAAAGTGGAGGTCTCGATTATCTTGTCGCCGTAGCGGATGTGGGCGAGGCGGAAGCGGCGGCCGATGCGGATGCAGTTGCGGAACAGGCCGCGGATCTCCTCCGGTTTCGCGTAGGTGGCGATGTCGAAATCCTTCTGCTTCCTTCCCCGCAGCAAATC
>JAVBRW010000028.1:0-5792 GCA_031547475.1 Planctomycetota bacterium | reverse complement strand
GTCGGCACCGAGGCGGCGCGGGAATAATCCTTCTCGCTTTTGTGCAGGCGCATTTCGTATTTGCCGTTCTTGTTCGGAACGTCGAGCCTGATCGTCCCGTTCTTCCGCGTCAGGTAGGCATATTGGCCATACTCCGACTGCGGCGCGCCTTCCTTGTAAACAGCGATGAACGCCTTGTTGTCAAGCATGTATTGGCTCGCCCCCCTGACCGTCGCGAAGATGGCGCCGCCAGCATTGTATCCGCCCTTGTTGAGCGCAAGCGTCGCCGGTTCGTCCGCTTCGGCCTGCGCGATGTCCATTGCGACAGCCAGGGTCGCGTCGGAATAATCCCCGCCCTTCCGGTACAGGCGTATCTCATACTCGCCGGGTTCGGGGCTGTTGAAAACATGGATGCTGTCGCCCTCGGGCACGTAAAAGAACTGGCCATACTCCCCGTGCGGCGCGCCCGCCTTGTACAGGGCGACGAAAGCCTTGTCCCGCTCCATTTCCGGCCCAACGTCCGTCACCGTCACTTCGATCTCGTCGTCGGAGCCGAATTCGGTTTTCGCCAATTCCAGCCCGGGCGCGGAAACCGCCGCATCGGCGCCCCCCTCCCCCGGCTCCGATTCCATCGGCTCCGACGGCGAAGCGTCCCAGTTCAACGCCTCATCGTCGCCGTCCGCCGCGCCGTCCCCGGCGCCGCCGTCCGTTCCGTAGAGCGCATCGCCGCCGGCGGCTTTCATCCCGTCCCCCAGGCGGGTCAATGCGGCGGAATTGCGGATGAAATCGTTCACCACCTCGGCCGGGACCGCGCATTCGAACGTCAACTGCCTGTCGGTCGCGCCGGCCGCCCTCGCCACGCACGCCGGGCTGGCCGTGAGGTCCGCCACCGCCGCCCGCGCGGCGGCCGGATCGCCACCCGCCAGCGCGGCCTGGCCGATATAGAAGTCGGCCATGGCCTCAAGCGGGCGCACTTCCGTGAACTGAATCCGGCGGTTGGCGATGTCGGCAAGGGACTTCTTGGCCGGTTCGGAATTGAGGAAACCGCCGGCCGGGCGCCGGTAATTGTCGATGGCATAGTGAAGATCGCGCTCGTTCACCTGCCCGTAGACGGCGGCCACGGTTTTCCCGCCCAGCGCGAACAGGACATCGTAGCTGAGCGGCGCGCCGCCGCCGGCCGGCTTGATCTGGAAGTTGATGCGCTGGTACGGCACATCGCCCAGCTTGCCGGCGGCGGGCTGGTGGACGATGGCGACCGCCTGCACCGTGCCGCTTCCGGTCATCTTGATCAGGTTGTTCATGAATTCCTGCCCGAGCTTGAGCGCTCCGGGGAGAAAATCCTGGATTCCCTTGGCTTTGGCATGCTCGAAATAGACAGTCATGACCGGGCGATCGCCGGAAAGATACGACCCGTACGTGTAATCCTTGATGCCGAGGGCGAGAACCTGCCGGGGCAGCGCGGCGAAGTCGCCCGCCTTGCCCGGCACGACCGCTTCGCCCACGTCCCGCAGCGCATCCTCGTAGAATTTCACCCAGCCGTCGGGGAGCCGGGTCAAATCGCTCATGGCGCAGACCAGGACCGTTTCGGCGGGAAAGGAATTGGCGAGGGCGTATTTCGGCTGTTCGCCGCCGGCGTAGGCGGCGCGCAGGTTGTCGATGCCGCCGCCCTTGTCGCCCGAAAGGGCGAACGACAGTTTCAGCCTATCGCCGCCGAACGAGAGATCGATGCCGAAATTGTTCAGGGACGGCGCTTCGCTTTCGAATGCCGCCAGCGCCTTCGTCGCCACCCTGATTACGGCGGCGGCCAACGGTTTCGCCGAATCCGATACGCCTTTCCCGCTCCCCTTCTCGGCCAGCGCCTGCCTGGCCTGCCGCATCTGGCCGTCAAAAACCGGTTTGTACGCGGCCAGAAGGTTTTTCAAATCGGCGTTAACCGCCAGATCGGCGTTGCCCGCGTGTTTCGGCGTCCAGCCGGCCGCCATCGCCTTGACGACGGCGTCCCGCGCTGCGGCGCTCGGCGAGCATGCCACGCGGTCGTTGCCGACGGGGGCGAAATGCCAGGTGCCGCCCAGTTTCGGCATGGGGGCGGACATGTTCTTGTCATCCCCTTCCAGCTTGACGCCGCCGTCGATCATCGCTTTTTTGAACGCGGCGGGACCCGGCGTTTTCAGGACAAGGACGGGCTGCGGATCCATCGCCTGGCCGGCGGCGACCACGGCGTGGATTTCCGCTTTCGCGTCCCAGGCGCTTTGCGGAATGGGCGACAGCATCGCCGCCATCATGGGAAGCATTCCCGGCTGGTACTGCTGGGCGGCGGGGGTGTTTTTGATGCTGGCGACGACCAGGGCGTCCAAGTTGACCAGCGCGGCGTTCAGGGATTTGGCCGACACGTGGGCGAGTATCCCCTTGGGCAGCCGATCGCCGGCACGGGCGGCCGGGAAAATCGATAAAACCGCGATAATACAGGGAAAAATCAATGCGCGCTTGAATGTTTTGGCCATATATTCCTCCAGGACTCGGCGTGAATATGCCACAATGGCGCAACGGCGTCGTGCCGGCGCGCCATGAAGGGCCGCTGGAGTTTCGACATCGCGGGGAATGGTCCGGAACGGCGGATCGCGTTCAAGCAGTTCGTTTCTTTGATGAGAGCCGGAGCGGGGCGGAATCAACCCACGGCTGGGTTTTGTATCCCCCGATTCAGGAATAATACCTCACGCGAACAGCTTCGTCAAGAGCGGCGCCATGCAGTATGCGCACGATTGCGGTCCGCCCGATGGATTCGAGTGCCGGCGGCATGATGCTTGAGGGAGCCTCTTGAACCGGGCGGACACAACAGGTATGATTGGATTTTCGGAAAGACGTTCCTGATTCCCTGCCGCGCCTGCATGCCGTTCCCGATTGCTCGTGTTCGCATCCTTGAATTGGAAGGAAAAATGCCATGGAATACCGCACAATCGGCAAGACGGGAATCTCGGCGAGCATCGTGGGGCTCGGGGCGGAGCACCTCGACGAAAAACCCTACGGAGCGGTGGAGGAAACCATCCACGCCGCGCTGGACCACGGCGTCAACATCATGGATGTCTTCATGCCGGGAGAGGAAGTCCGGAAAAACGTGGGCAAGGCCATCGCCGGCCGGCGGGACAAAGTGATTATCCAGGGCCACATCTGCTCCACCGACGTCGGCCAGCAGTACGATATCAGCCGCGATCCCGCAACGGCCAAAAAATACTTCGAAAACCTTCTCCGCTTCCTCGGCACCGATTATATCGACTTCGGCATGCTGTTCTTCATCGATTCGGATGCGGACTTCAAGGGCGTTTTCGAGTCGCCCATCCTCGACTACGCCCTCGATCTCAAGAAAAAGGGCGTGGTGCGCCATCTCGGCGCCAGCTCCCACAACCCGGCGACGGCAAGGATGGCGGTCGAGACCGGGCTGGTCGATCTCGTGATGTTCAGCATCAACCCCGCCTTCGACATGGCGCCGCCGAACACCGACATCCAGGAAATGATCGGCGGGGAGGACGCGCCGCCGCTGGCCGGCGACAACGGCATGGACCCCGATCGCGCCGAATTCTACCGGCTGTGCGAAAGCCGGGGCGTGGGAATAACGGTCATGAAAACCCTCGGGGCGGGAAAGCTGCTCTCCCCCGATCACACGCCGTTCGCCAAGCCGCTGACGGTCGGGCAGTGCATCCACTATGCCCTGACGCGGCCGGCGGTGGCGAGCGCCCTGGTCGGCTGCCAGTCGCGGAAACAGGTGGAGGAGGCGGTCGGCTATCTCGAATTGTCCGACGCCGAACGGGATTACGCCCCGGTGGTCGGGAGCATGAAGACGGATTTCAGGGGGAACTGCGTCTATTGCGGCCACTGCCTGCCCTGCCCGTCGGCAATCGACATCGCGCGCGTCAACAAATACCTGGACATCGCCGTCCTTGACACGGCGCGCATTCCCGCGAGCATTGCGCAGCATTACAAGGCGCTCGACCGCCACGGCTCCGACTGCGTCTCCTGCGGCGCTTGCGAAGAGCGCTGCCCCTTCGGCGTTCCGGTGATCGAGAACATGGAGCGCGCGGCGGCGCTGTTCGGGAAGTAGCGCCATCGCGATCCCGTTCCGGCAACGCCGCGCCGCCGAAGCGTCAGAAGGTGATCCCTAAGCTCGCCGCCAGGTTGTGGTTTCGGTACGCCTTGGCGAAGTCGAAGCTGTAGTCGAGGGTCAGGGTGGCGCGGTCGTTCAGGCGGGCGCGGAGGCCGGCGGACAGCTGCCCCCGGTTGCGGCCGGGCGACACCGACTGGGCGGCGAACCGTCCCGCCGCCGGGGCGTCGACGAAATAGGCGTCGGCGCCGGCCCGCCGGTCGGCGAGTTCCGGAATCCAGGCGGCGCCGACGCGCGGGGTCAGGACGGCGCCGGAGGCGGTGCGGAAATCCTTTTCGAGCGCGAGGGACACCGGCAGTTCCAGGGAATCGTAGGTGTTCGACGCCACGTACAGGGCGGAACCCGATCCGGATTCGTTGAAGCCTTTGGCGCGGGCGTGGACATAGTCGAGGCCGAGGCCGGGGATGAGGCGGTAGCATTGCGGCAACTCGAAAATATAGCCGAGCGCCAGCCGTCCGGACCAGAAGTCCTGGCCGAACGTGCCGGTGTTCTTCGCCGAGTAGCCGGGGAAGGATGCGTTCCGTTCCGAATCGTTCCAGGCGTGGGAATAGCCCGCCGATGCGTCGACGAAGAGGTTTCCGGCCTTGTAGCCGCCGAACAGGGCGAAGTGGAACAGGTCGGCGTCGATGCGGGAGGAGAAATCCTTCATCTTCTGGATCTGATGGTCGTAGCCGGCGACCAGGCCGTACTGGAAATTGCCGAGGGTGCGGAGCCCGCCGACGGCGAAGCCGTAGATGTCGAGGGAATAGCCGCTGTATTGGCCGCGCGGCTTCTGGGTCGCCCACGAGCCGAAGGGCGAGGCGAAAAGGGTGAAGCTGTCCGGCTTCGCGTAGGAGACGATGGAGCCGAGGGCGCTCTCCGACCGGAGCGGCGCGGCGGAAGTCCGGGCCGCCGCCGCGTCGAGGGAATAGACGGTCGGGATGTTCAGGTTGAACAGCCGCACGCCCCGCACGCCGGCGATCTGCGCGGCGGCGGCGTTTTCGTGATGGAGCCGGTTCACGGCTCCGGCGACCGCGTCAGGGTCGGCGGGCAAATTGCCGAGTGCGTTGATCACTTCCGGCAGCAGGCCGAGGTTTTCGGCGTTGTCGAGAACGCCGGCGGCGTTGAAGGCGTTCGGGGTCATGGCGTAGCCGTAGGCGGATTGGAGATCCATGGCGCGGCGGAGGACGTCCAACCAGAGCTGGTTGCCGCCGGAAATGGTCTGGCCGAATTTGTAGCCGGCGAGATTCACGGTGTTGAAGCCGGACGTTCCGTTGTCGAAGCTGCTGGCGGAGAGCACCATGAAGCTGGCCGACTGCCCGGCGGACAGGGCCGGCCCGCTGCCGCCGCTCCAAATGGGGGCGAGGGTGGCGCCGGCGAGGCCGGTGACTCCTCCGGAGGCGGTGAGGAAGGTGGCGGAGCCGCCGGAGTAGTCGAGCACCGGCGCGTAGGAGCCGCCGGAGCCGAACGCGAGGCCACCGAGGGTGCCGGAACCATTCACCGCCCCGCCGGAGACGGCGAGGGACGCGGCGCCGGCCGTGCCGTTGAAGGTGAGGGTTTGGCTCCCGATTTTCGAAAGCGTGCCGCCTCCGGCAATGTCGACTCCGGAACCGACCGTGTAGGCGCCGGTCGGATCGAAAACCAGGGTGTTGGCGCCGAGGTTGGCGCTGCCCGAGAGGAC
>JAVBRW010000427.1:0-10579 GCA_031547475.1 Planctomycetota bacterium | reverse complement strand
ACGGGATTATAATCGCAAGCGAAATTGACACGCTCTCGTTTACTTCCCCACCCCGCACCCGTTCGCCGCGAGGTATCGGAAAAAGTCGGGAAACGTCTTGTCCACCGCGCCGGCGTTCGTGATGGTCAACCCGTTGCCGGCCAGGCCCAGCAAGGCGAACGACATGACGAACCGGTGATCGCCGTGCGAATCGATGACGGCGTTTTTGAGCTGTTCGCGGGGCGCAGGAAACACGGTGATGCGGTCCGGGCCCGGTTCGCACCGCGCGCCGACCTGCCCCAGGAGCTTTTCCAGCACGGCCAGGCGGTCGGTTTCGTGGCCCCGTATATGGGCGAGGTTGGTCATGGTGACGGGCTGATCGGCAAATACGGCGAGAACGCCCAGGGTCGGCGCCATTTCGGACATTGCCCGCATATCGAGGGAAAAGCCGCCCCGGAGCGGCAGGCCGGTCCCCGACGCGGCGACGCCGCCCTCCGCCGCCACGACGCGGCCGCCCATGCGGGCGAGAATATCCAGGAATTTGCGGCCCGGCTGCCCCGATTCGGGCGGCAGGTTGGCGACCCGGACCGTGCCGCCGACCAGCAGCGGCAGGGCGAGGAAATAGAGGGCGCTGTTGAAATCGGCTTCGATAACGACATGAGTGGCGCGGTACGGTTGCGGATTGATCGACACGATCTGGACCGAACCGTTTTTCGCCGACTCGGCCGTCACGCCGAATTGGCGCATCAGATCGAGCGTGAGATCGATATAGCATTCTTCCGGATCGATGTCGCGTATCTCGATGCGGGAAGGATTCGCGGCCAACGGCGCGGCCATGAGAACGCCGCTGGCGAACTGGCTCGACTTGGCGGCGGAAACGGTTACCGCGCCGCCCCGGATGCCCGCCCCGGTCACCCGCAGCGGGAACGAGCGGTCCGGCCGTTCCGCTTCGAGCGCGGCGCCCCATTGCCGCAGCGCGTCGACCAGGGGCGCCAGGGGGCGGCGGGACAGTTGATCGGTGGCCACCAGACGCCATTCGCCCTTCGGCGCGGCGGCCAGAAGCCCGGCAAGGAAACGGCCGACCGTCCCGCTCGAGCGGATGTCCAGATCGCCTTCGGTACGGGGAAAGTCGAGCCCCGCGCCGGACACGATCCATCTGCCCGGCGCCGGATTGACGGTCTTGACGCCAAGCCCGGACAGGGCGGACAGGGCGGCCCGGATATCGTCCGATTCGGGGACGCGTTCGAGTACCGATTCCCCCCGGGCGACGCCGGCCAGGAGCAGCGCGCGATTGGCGAGGCTTTTGGAACCGGGGATGTCGAGGGCGAAGTCGACGGAGTGGCGTTGCGCTTCGATTGTCACGGAATTGACTGAATCATGGATGTTTTCAATACATGTCATGGGAGAATACGATGTCCTGGTCACGAGGAAGCTGGCGTTCCAAACCGTTGCTGCACATTCCCGAATATCCCGAGCCGTGCCGCCTTCGCGAAGCGGAGGAGCGGCTCCGCACCTATCCGCCGCTGGTGTTCGCGGGCGAGGTTCGGCACCTCAAGTCCGCCCTGGCCGAGGCGGCGGCCGGCCGCGCCTTTGTCCTGCAGGGCGGCGACTGCGCCGAAACGTTCGACGATTTCCACACCCTGAACATCCGCGACTCGTTCCGCGTGCTGTTGCAGATGGCTTTGATACTCACCTTTGTCGGCGAAAAGCCGGTGGTGAAAATAGGCCGCGTCGCCGGGCAGTTCGCCAAGCCCCGAAGCTCGGCCACCGAGACGGCCGGCGGCCAGAACATCTTAACCTATCGCGGCGACATGATCAACAGTAACGAACCGACGCCCGAGGCGCGGCGGCCGGATCCGGAACGGATGATCCGCGCCTACTTCCAATCCGCCGCCACCCTGAACCTGCTCCGCGCCTTTTCGAGCGGCGGCTACGCCGATCTGTTCCGCGCCGGCCGCTGGCTTCTCGATTTCGTCGGCAGATCGGCGGTGCGGGAGAAATACGAATCGCTGGTCGGCAACATCAACAAAACCCTGGGCGTCATGCGCGCCTACAGCCAGCCGGAAGCGCCCGAATTGATGCCGAGCGCCCACAAGGTCGATTACTACGCGTCGCACGAAGCCTTGTTCCTCCCCTACGAGGAGGCGCTGGCCCGGAACGACAGCCTGACGGGCGATCCGGTCGCCACCTCGGCCCATTTCCTGTGGCTTGGCGAACGCACCCGCGATCCGGACAGCCCGCAGGTGGAGTTCCTCCGCGGCGTCATCAACCCGCTCGGCGTCAAATGCGGCCCCGACGCCAAACCGTCGGAGCTCGAACGCTTGCTGGACCGTTTGAATCCGGACAACGAGAAAGGCAGGGTAACCCTCATTCTCCGCGCCGGCGTGGCGCGCGCGTCGGAGGCGTACGGCACGCTGATTCGCGGTTTGAAACATTCGGGGCGGGAAATTCTCTGGATGGTCGACCCGATGCACGGCAATCCAAAAAACGACAACGGCATCAAGACCCGCATGTTTTCGGACGTATTGGGCGAGTCGAAAATCTTCATCGACGTCTGCCGAAGGGAGGGCGTCCATCCCGGCGGCCTGCATCTCGAAATGACGGGGAAAAACGTGACCGAATGCCTGGGCGGTTCCGACACGGTCGAGGATTTGTCCTGCAACTACAATACGCTCTGCGATCCGAGGCTGAACGCATCCCAGTCCCTCGAACTCGCCTTCGCCTTTTCCGAACACATGGTGAAAACCGCCCCCCCGCCCCCGCCGCACAAGAGTTCGGGGAGGTTTTGAACGGCGGGACGCGGATTGCGGGGGCACGGAAGAATGGCGCGGAACTACAGGAATATGCCGGGAACCCAGGTGACCAGCCCCGGAACAAGCGCACACAGGAACAGCACCGCGATCATCACCAGGACGTACGGAATCAGATACTTGCAGGTTTCGATGAAGGGCGCCTTGGCGATTCCGGAGGTGATGAACAGGAGCACCCCCACCGGAGGGGTGATGCCGGCGAAAACAAGCGATATGACGACGACCACGCCGAAGTGTATCGGATCGTAGCCAAGCTGCTGGCTGATGGGAAAAAGTATGGGGATCATGATGATCGCCGCCGCCACCGTCTCGACCACGCAGCCGAGCAGGAGCAGGAAGGCGACAATCAGCGCAAGGATGACGGTCGGGTTGGACGAAACGGTGGAAAGGAGAACGATAATCTTCTGCGGCACCATCGCCACCGCCAAAAGCCAGGCGCATACGGAGGCGCTCCCGACAATGAGAAGGATCATGGCGGTGTTGACCGAGGCGTCGATAAACACCTTCGGGATGTCCCTCCAGGTCATCTCCCGGTACACGAAAAGCCCGATGGCCAGCGCGTAGGCCGAAGCGACCACTCCCGCTTCGGTGGCGGTGAACACCCCGCCCAGAATGCCGCCGATGATGATGAGCGGCAGGATAAGGGCCAGGGCCGCCTTGATGGTCGCCCGTTTCAGTTCCGCCAGGCTGGCGCGCATGCCGCCGCGCATGCCGAAATGGCGGGCGTACAAATAGGTGACCAGCATCAGGCCCGCCGCTATGACGAGGCCGGGAAGAATGCCGCCCAGGAACAATTGCGAAATCGAGATCCCGGTGAGGGAACCGTAGATAATCATCACCAGGCTGGGGGGAATAATAGGGCCGAGGGCGCCGGCGCAGGCCTGGAGCGACGCCACCCAGCCGCGCTCGTATCCCCTTTCCACCATGGGCGGGATGATGATTGTTCCGATGGCGGCGGTATCGGCCGCGGCCGAACCGGATATGCCGGCGAAAATGACGCTGGAGACGATGCTGACCATGGCCAGGCCGGCGCGCAAATGCCCCACCAGAGCGGCGGCGAAATCGACCATGCGCCTGGACGCCCCGCCGCTGCTCATGATTTCGCCGGCCAGGATGAAGAAGGGAATCGCCATCAGCGGGAAGGAATCGATGTTGACCATTATGCGCTGCGCCAGCAGGGTCAACGGAAGCGAACTGGCGAACTTCAGCCCAATAAGCCCGGCCAGGCCAAGGGAGAAGGCGACCGGCACCCCGATGGCCATGAGAATCGCGCCGGACGCCAGAAGAATGATCCCCATCACCGCACCTCCCCGGCCCCGGCCGTTTCGCCCCGGAAGAAATTCTTCGCCAAGACAATCATCATCGCCAGGGAGCCGATCGGGATGGCGAGGTAAACCAGGCCCATCGGAATCTGCATGACGGCGCTCGGCTGATCCATGGTCAGGCCGACAATCATGAAGCCGGACGTCGCCAGCGCTGCCAGGAAGGCGAGGGACAGCGCCTTGGCGACACGGAGTATGGCTTTTTTCGGCATTCCCCGAATGCAGCTTTCAAGAATGTCGATTCTGATATGGCTTCCCCGCTCCATCACCACCGCGCCGCCCAGGAACGAGATCCAGACAAAAAGATAGCGCGCCAGCTCCTCCGACCAGATCAACGAATCGTTCATGATATAGCGAAAGAAAACCTGGAGGAACGACACGGCGAACATGACGAAGAACATGATGGCGCACGCCATGCCGATGCATTGCATGAACCGCTTGTAGATCCTCTCCATACCCGATCTCCTCACCCCGGTTCCGGCAGTCACGGCTTGAGCATGCTGTCAAGGAGTTCCTTGCCGCCGTTCTTCTTGATGAATTCGTCATGGACATTCTTCACTGCCGCGCGGAACGGCGCGATGTCCAGGCCGTTGACGGCCATGCCCTGCCTGGCCAGGGCGTCCTCGACCTCCTCGCTTTCCTTCTGGATGAGCCCGCGCTGATACGCCGCGCTTTCCACGGCCGCCTCAGTAAGCGCGGTCCGGAGTTCCTTCGGCATCGACGCGAAAATCCGCTCGGAGACCAGCAGGCAGCCGCCTTCCCAGATGTGGCCCGTCTTCGACAGGTATTTCGCCACCTCGTACATCTTGAATTGTTCGATGACCGGCGACGAGTTTTCGAATGCGTCGACGACCTTGGTTTGCATCGCCGTGTACAGCTCACCCCACGGGACCGGCGTGGGATTGGCGCCCAGCGCCTTGAAGGTATCGATGAACAGCGGCGCCTGCGGCACCCGCAGCTTCAACCCCTTCAAATCGTCCAGGGTCTTGATGGGAGCTCGGTTGGAGGCGATGTTGCGGAACCCAAGGGCGTAGACGGAAAGAACGCGCATCTTTCTTTTGTTGGCCAAATCCTCGAACACCGGGTTCATGACGCCGCGTTCGAACACCGAGTTGATCTGCTTCCAGTCGGAAAACAGGAAAGGCAGGTTGATTATGCCAAGGCGCGGCTCATAGTTGGTCATTACGCCGAGTGTGGTGATGGACATCTCGACCGAACCCAGGGTTATCCCTTCGGTGACGTCGCGCTCGTTGCCGAGAACACCGTTGTCGAAAACCTGGATCTCGATTTTGTCCCCGGCCTTCTCCTTCAAAAGTTCGACCAGCCTGGACACTCCCGGACCGTATCCCTGATCCGACTTCTGATCGTGCGCCAGCTTCAGGACAAATTTCTCCCCCGCCATAGCCGACACCGCAACCACCAACGCCAGAGCCACTGTCGCAATCAAACGATTTCTCATTTTTTCCCTCCGGTGCATGATTGAAGAAACAAAAAGCCGGCAGTCGATAGAACCCTATTTCACGCGGTACTTCGCCACAACCTTTTCATCCAGCTCGATGCCGAGCCCCGGCCCGGCGGGCAACACCACATCCCCCTTGTCGATCACGATGGGCTTGACGGCCAGTTCGTCCCGAAGCGGATTGGGATCCTGGGTCCGTTCGAACCAGTCGCAGTTGGGCACCATCGCGCCCCAGTGGATGTTCGCGGCTAGCGAAACCACCGCAGCCGAGAAGTGCGGGATAATTTTCATGCCCCAGGCCCGCGCCAGGGAAGCCACCTTCAGGCATTCGCTTATTCCGCCGGCCCAGATGGCGTCGGCCTGGGCGACGTCGACGCCGCGGCGGGCGATGAAATCCTTCATGCCGAAAGCGGTCAGTTCCGTCTCGTATCCGGCAATCGGCACATCGAGCTGCTCGGCCAGGCGGACGCTGGCATCAAGGAAATCGCTGGAAATCGGCTCTTCGAAAAAAGCGATTCCCATCTCGTCCAGCTTGCGGCCCATGGCAAGGGCCTGGTTGAAATCATAGGCGTTGTTGGCGTCGACGCCGAGGAGCAACTTGCCGCCCAGCGTTTTCTGGACCTCGCCTATTCGCTCCACATCCTTTTCCACCGACAGGCAGCCGATCTTCATCTTCATGTGGCGGAACCCCTGCCCGACATAGCGCGCCGCCTCCTCGACCAGGGCGTCCATCCCCTTTCCCTCGAGATAATAGCCGCCGCTGGCGTAGGCGGGGATGCGATCCCGGCAGCCGCCGCCCAGCTTGTAGACGGGAAGGTTGGCGGCCTTGCCAAGGATATCCCACAAGGCCATGTCAATGGCGCTCATGGCGGGAAGAACCAGGCCACGCCGGCCATAACGGAACGTCCCCCGGTACATGCGGTGCCACAAGCGTTCTATATCCCGCGGATCCTCGCCGACGAGAAGCGGTTTCAACGTCTCGTCCACGATGGCGGTCAACGATTTGAGCGAGCCGAGGGCAAATCCCTCGCCCAAGCCGACGCAGCCGTCGTCGGTGTGCACCTTGACCAGGAACACGTCCCTGGAAGTGATACCGGACAACCCGTCGATGGGTTTCACTTCCGGAACGTAGGAAAGCATAATGCATTCGATATCCTTGATTTTCATAACGCCTCCGTACATGGAAAAGAAAAGGGCGAAAAACCTGGATGGACGCAATTCAGGCAACACGGCACCGCCATCCGGACCCCCGGGTGCATGGAGAAACATCCGACGCGATTTGGCGAAAAATCAATCCAACTTCACCCGTTCATCGCAGCGGCGGCGACTGCGGCGGGAGGCTTGAAATGTATCGGCGCCCGGGGAAACCTAGACGAAATAATCGCGGAACCGCTCCCGCAACGTTTTGACATCCCAGCCAGGCCGGCTCAAATGGATTTCCGTCGCCCGGGCCGAGGCTTCCGGATCCTCGCCCTGCAGGGCGCCAAGCATGGCGCCGTGCTGCTCCAGCACCATTTCCCATTCAACCGGATAACCAGAGTTAATATTCAAAACCCGAGCGCGGATAAGGTGTGCGCTGAACTTCCTGATAACCTCCCACAAGCGCCCCTTGCCGCAACTGGCGCAGATGTTTTGGTGAAATTCCTCGTCGAGTTCGAAAAAACGCTTGGCATCCTTGAGCCGGAACGCCAGCTTTTGCATGTCATAGAGGGATTGGAGCCGGATTAGCCATTCCTCGGAAAGATTGGCGCAGGCCATGCCGGCAATCCGTTGTTCCAGGCACATCCTGATGAAGCGATCCTCCTCGACCTTGTCCGCGTCTATCAATGAAACGCGCGTTCCCCGCTGCGACGTGATTTCGACAAAGCCGTCGTTGGACAGATGGATCAACGCTTCGCGAATGGGCGTGCGGCTGGCGCGCAGCATATCGGCAAGCTCCTGCTCGGTAATGAAAGTGCCGGGCGGCAAGTTGAGATGGATGACGTTTTCTAAAAGAATGCGGTATGCCCATCCCCTGACCGTTTCATTGGGCTGCTGCGCATCGAAAAACAGACTCAATTTGCCTGCCGCGCCGGTGTGGGGAAGAGAATTCATGCCTAGCTCCCTTTTCATTGTATACTTAGTATACTTCCCAAAAAAACATTAGTCAAATTTTTATTCGTTATTTTTAACCGCAGGAAAATAGCAATGTTAAAATGGTTGAATTCAATAATCATCTTCTCATGTATACTTGATATACATTAACTATTTTCACCACGTCCACCCACGTCTTAAGGGAACCTCTAAAAACCTCAAATAATCCGAAGGATTTTTGTTCAAAGGTGAGCGGACGTGAAAACGGCCCAAGCGCTGGCGCGGCACTCAACGCCGCAGTTGACCATGAACGTCTATGGCCGCACCCGCGACGATAAACTTGCCGATACGGCGGAAGCGGTTGGGCGCATGATGAAATTCTCGCCGGATAACGAAACCTCAACGAAACGGCAAGTTATCGGCCTTGAATGCAATAATATAACCGCCTGCGATGTAAGCGGTTATCATGATTTCAAACTGGTGCGGGAAGGGGGATTTGAACCCCCACTGATTGCTCAACAAGATCCTAAATCTTTACCAACGCAATACATAACAATACTTTGCAATTTTATGTCACAATATCATCACAATTTCCCGGCCTTCGCCATTACACTTTTACACACCATCCGTTCAGGAGCCGGAGGCTTCTCATCTTTTGATGGAAGTAAGTGGAATGTGTATTCTGGCGGAGTCGAAAATGAGCTCGGCACCAGGTACGGACTTGCCTTGAAGGTTCTTTACAGGGATAGGGCGGATTTCAGCATCGGCTATACAGGCGAAAGGTATTCAAGAGATTATGCCGATGATACCGAAAATCGCTTTGCCGCTTCATTCGGGCTGTCGTTCTGACGCCATCCTCGCGGCGAATGGGGAGTGAGGAAAGGATTTTTTGTGAACAAGGACATACTTTTATGCCGATGACGGTTATTGCCGCTTTGATTGCTTGTGGTGGTTTGTCGTTGGTTAGGATTGTTTGTTATGATTTTTCACAGTTTTTCCTTGCTTTTCAGGAATTTTCAAGGTATATTGAGTATAAATATTCCCGCCGGTTAAGACTGCGGTCTCCGGTCCCCGGCCCGAAAGGTCCGGATGTTGTGAGCTGGCTCTAACAAAGCCAGCTTTTTTTGTTGTTGAATGAGGGGAAGCCAAGGCCATGGGCCAGGTCGTTTGTCTCATTGACGGATTCAACCTCTACCACGCCATTGACCGCACTGGCGATGAATCTCTAAAGTGGTGCAATTATTGGAAATTGGCCCAACGGTTTGTTAAGCATGGCGATACGCTGAAAAGCGTATGGTACTTTACCGCCTTGGCATATTGGAAACCGGAAGGCATGAGCCGTCACAAAAAGCTAATCGATGCGCAGAAAGCAAATGGCGTGGATGTGGTTCTGGGTGAGTTCAAGGCTGTGCAAAGGTTCTGTAAGCGGTGTCAATCCAAATATCCCGCCCATGAGGAAAAACGTACGGATGTAAACCTCGCATCGCATCTGGTTCATTTTGCGCATGTCGATGCATTCGATACTGTCCTGATAGTGTCATCCGACAGCGATTACACTTCATCCATCGAGTTGGTCAGAAATTCCTTTCCCGCCAAGGCAGTCGGTATAGTGTTCCCTGTCGGTCAGAAAAAGAGTGACGAGCTGGCAGGCCAGGCGACGTTTATTCGTTACATGAAAACCAAGGATCTGAAGCAGTCATTATTGCCTGAAAAAATTGAATTGCCGAACGGGAAAACATTGCTCCGCCCTTCACGATACGATCCAGACTGACGCCATCCTCGCGGTGAATGGGGAGTGAGGGGAATATGGAAATTATCGACAAATCAATCGAAGCTGTCAAAAGACTCGCCGACTTGGCCGAGAAGAATAAGTATGTTGATATTTATGAAGTGGTGGCTGATTTAAGGCTTGATTTTGCCAAAGCGAAAACCGACATGGCGGATCTAATTGACGAAAAACGCGTTCTCCTTGAACACATCCGGAATCTTGAGCAGGAGAAGGTGGAATCCGATGGCCTTAAGCTGGCGGAGGATGGAACGGCGTATTACCGGAGTCCACCAGAAGTTGGAGAGTACAATGGACCATTTTGCAAGCGGTGTAAAAATCCAATGGATAGGGATCATTATCACCAGACGAGCTATCGATGTTCATTTTGTGGACATAACATCATGATTAGCTAAATGGCGCAATGCGTCTTTCCCGTCTATGTGTTGGACTAAACGGCTAACGCCGTAATTCTCCCTCTCCTGTATCGTCTATCCCAGGGATTTTTCTACCTGTTATCCTTGTCTAATCAAGGGGCGGCGGCAACCGCCCCATTTCCCGATTTGACAAGGAGCGACACCATGGAACATCCCGTGAGAAAGCAGTTGCGTGAAGACCTGCGCTTGGCCGGAATGGCGGAAACATCGCAGGCGTCATACCTCGAAGCAGTGGACCTGTTCTTCAAGCGTACCTGGCTTGATCCCGAAAACGTCACCCAGGAAGATTTCGCCGACTACCTCAAAACCCTCCAGGACAACGCCGCCGCACAGGGCACTTTCAAAATCGCCCGCTTCGCCATCGCCTGCTATGATTTGCTTATGCGCGTCTCCGCCGAAGCGGTAATGACTTTGTGCCAAGACAAGAAGCATCTGGGAGCCACTCCGGCGCTACTGGCGGTTCTACATACTTGGACTGGCCGGATGGACTATCATCCCCACGTCCACATGCTGGTCAGCGCCGGAGGTGTCTCGGATGACGGAACGCTGTGGCTCGACTCGAAGCCGGGATTCCTCATCCCGGTTAAGGCGCGGTCGCGCATGCTCCGTAATCGCATGGCTGAGGGTCTGAAGAAAACTCGTCCCGACCTTTTCGCCAAGCTCAAGAAGTCCCTGTGGAAAAAGGAATGGGTCGCCAACATCCTGCCCTGGGGCGCCGGTGAACGGGGCGTTCT
>JAVBRW010000191.1:0-3871 GCA_031547475.1 Planctomycetota bacterium | reverse complement strand
CACACGGTTTTTTAAGGTTCTATCGCATTACAAATGTCGGAATCAATAATTACCATAAAGGCCGCCATGTCCTATTTCCCCCTGCTCTTTCTCTCCACCCTGGCGCTCCTGATCGTCAACCTGGTGGTCAACCTGCGCCGCATCGCGCCGCCGGGGCGGTGGCAGTACGCGGTGCTCCTGCCCCTGATTGCCATGGCCGCGTTTTTCGTTTACCGGCGCCGGTTCATGCATTCGGCGACGGCGGCATTCGCGCTCGAGGCGATCTACTACTTCATCGGCTTCCTCATCATCGTGTCCATGGCCCTCCTGGCCCGGGATGCGCTGCGCATCGGCTTTTGGCTGTGCGGAAGCGCGCGCCTGTCCGGGCCGGCCAGCGTGCGCCTCGCCTTCGCCGCCGGCATACTCGCTTTCGCCTGGTCGCTGTGGGAAGCGGTGGACGTCCGCATCAAAAAGATCGAAATCCGCACCGCCCTGCTGCCGCCCGGCGTCGACCGTTTGCGCATCGCCGCCATAACCGATCTGCACATAGTCGGGCGCACACCCATCGCCACCATCGACAATATCGTTGAACTCGCCAACGCGCAGAAACCGGACATTATCGCGGGGGTCGGCGATTTCCTCGACGACCGTCTTCCGCCCGACGGCCCGCAGGCGCGGGCGCTCCGCAAGCTCTCCGCCCCCCTCGGAAAATTCGCCGTCATCGGCAACCACGAACTGTTTCTCAGCTTTTCCGCCGCCGTCGATTTCATCCACGGTTCCGGCTTCCGCCTGCTCCGGGGCGAATCGGCCGAGGCGGGCGGCGTGATTGTGGCCGGGGTCGACGATCCGTACGTGCACAACCGGACGGAAATCGCCGACACGCTGCGGAAGGCGGAAGCGCCCGATCGTTTCGTCCTGCTCCTGAGCCACCGTCCGGAAGCGCCGCCGGAAACGCTCGGCCTGTTCGACGTGGAAATTTCCGGCCACACCCACGGCGGGCAGATCTGGCCGATGCGGCACATAGTGAAACGCTTTCCGAATTTCGGCAATAATTTCAACCAGGGCCTGAACGAGCTGGCGGCGCCGGCCGGCCGGCCGCGCGCGCGGAGCTACGTGTACGTGTCCAACGGCACCCGCCATTGGGGCCCGCCGGTGCGGTTTCTGACGCCGCCGGAAATAACGGTCATCGATTTGGTGCGCGCGGAGAAATAAAAATGGAGCGTGCCGCCCAAGGGTAGGGGCGGCCCTTGGATGGCCAATGGCTTCAAAAGGCTGACGCGAGTGAAAAAGATCAAGAAACAATCGGACAAGCAGAAACTGCGGGCGTTTTTCCAGGAAACGCTGGCGGATCGGCGCACGGCCGCGCCCGCCTGCCGCCACTTCGGCGTTTGCGGCGGCTGCGAATTCCAGGACGTTCCCTATCCGGATCAGCTCGACGCCAAGCTCCGCGCCGTCCGCTTCATCGCCGACGCCGCCGTGTCCGGCCTCCGCGAACAGGCGGCGACGCTTCAGGCGTCGGACAAGGAAAACGCCGCCGCCGATGCGGAAACGCTCGGCGCCAAGGCGGACAGGCTCGAAAGCGTCCTGGCCGAAGCGCGGCCGTCCATCGTCCCCAGCCCCCTGCCCCTCGGCTACCGCCAGCGCATGGATTATGTCTACGCCTTCGGCCAGGCCGGTCTCCGGCGCGCCAACCGCCATCGCCAGGTGGTGGAGCTGGAGGAATGCCCGCTCCTCGGGGATCGCGCTTTCGCCGTGTTCCGGAAAGCCAAACGCATGGCCGAGGCGGCCGGGCTCGAAAGCTACAACTATATGCGCCACACCGGCGAACTCCGCTATTTCGTCGTCCGCCAGAGCCGGGACGGGCAAATCCTCCTGTCGCTGGTGACCAAATCGCGCGGAGGCGAACAGGCGGTCATGGCCATTCTCAACCGCCTCGTTGCCGACGGAGACATAACGTCCGGGCACTGGCTGCTGGCGGAAGGGCTCGGGGACGTCTCGTTCGGCGTTCCGCTGGGCGTGGCGGGCGAACGCTGGATTGTCGAGACGATGAACGGCGTCCGCCTGCGCATCGGCCCCAACACGTTTTTCCAATCGAACCCGGCGGTGGCGGAACAGGCCTACGCCGCCATCCGCGATTTTTGCCCGCCCGGCGGGCAGGCGCTCGACATGTACTCGGGCGTCGGCTCCATCGCCCTGTCCATCGCGCCGGGCGCCGGCGAAGTGGTGGCGGTGGAAAACGTGCCGGAAAACGTCGAACTCGCCCGCGCCAACCTGGCCGACAACCCGTCCGGCACCGTGCGGCTTGTCCTGGAGGACTCGGCCCTGCATTTGCGCCAACTGGCCGACGATGCGTCCGCCCCGCGCCCCGATCTGGTCGTCGTCAACCCGCCCCGGGCCGGCGTCGAAAACGGCGGCATGGCGGCGCTGGAACGGCTCGGTCCCGGACGCATCGCCTACCTGTCCTGCAATCCGTTCACCCTGTTCAGGAATCTGGCGGACATTCTCGGCAACTACCGGCTCGAATCGCTGACCGTGTACGACATGTTTCCGCAGACCCGGCATTTCGAAAGTCTGGCGCTGCTCAAACGAACATAATCCCGCTTGATCGGCCCGGCCGGTTCGCATACAATGCCCGCTTCATTATTTCGAACCGCACGATTGGTTGGGCACCGGATACCATTATGATCAGATTCGCCGCCATTTTTCTCCTGTGCCTGCCGCTCCTGTCCGGCTGCGCCAAACAACCCGTTTTCGATCCGCCCGCCGACGGCATCAGCCGCTTTCCGACCGGGGAGGCGCTGGAAGAGGGCGACGTCATCCTCGGCCGCAGCTACGGCCTGATCGGCGCCATGTTCGCCATCCAAAGCCAGGCCGGCGGCAAATACTCCCACGGCGCCATGATCTACCGCGCCGACGACGGCCGCCTGATGGTCCTCAACTACCGCCCGACCGGCATGGAAACCTGCACGCCGGAGGAATTCTTCTCCCGCTACAACCGCCTCGCCCTCGTCCGCTACGGAGGCGATTTCGACGCCGCGTCGGCGCCCGCCGAAGCCGGCGGCGCCGGGCTGCGGGGCAAGGCCGCCCTGTCCGCCGCCGCCCGCCACTGGCTCGGGAAAAACGCGGACACGCGCATTCCCCCCGATTACCGGCTCGATCACGACGAGCATTCCGCCATGTTCTGCCTCGAACTGACCAGCACCGTCTACCGCGAGTGCGGCCTTCCCGATCCGTTTTACAAGGCCCGGCTGGCGAACGAGGATCCCATGCTCCGCACCGCCAACGCCTGGTTCAAGACGGACGTTGTCGAAATCCGCAGCCCCAGTTCCGCCCTCGACAACCCGGCCTTCCGCCCCGTGTCCGAATGGGTGCGGCCGGAATACGACATGCGGGAGGAGGCGCTGAACGAGGAACTGATGCGGGTGATGGTCGAGGATGTCGAGAACGGCTACCGGCCCAGGAAGCCGGATTTCGGCGAACGCATGAAGATCCGCCAGATTTTCGCCCTCTACCACATTGTCACCAATGCCATGTTTTGGCGTCCGAAACAGGATCTGCCCGACTTCATCGACACCGAAGTCATCGCCAACGGTTTCATGCTTTACTCCTACATGAAGAAAAGCAAGGCCGAGGCCCGCCGCCACATCTATCCGGAAACGCTCCCGGTGTTCATCATCGACGAGGACAGGGAAATCACCCTGGACAAGGTTAGGCAAATGGTGCGCGAAGCGACCGCCACCTGCCGCGATGTGTACCTGACGTTGAATTAATACCTGGAGTTTTGCAAAATGGGGTTTTCCTGCGCGGCAGTGCAGGTTTATCCTGCCGTCCGTGTCAATCCCGCTGGATTCCGGCTCAACTTCCCGTTGGGGGTGCAGCGGCTGTTTTTACC
>JAVBRW010000406.1:0-6874 GCA_031547475.1 Planctomycetota bacterium | reverse complement strand
CCCCCCCCCCCCCCCCACACACCCCCTAAAACGTCACCCCGGCGTGCACGCGTTGACCCGGGCGAAAAGCGGGAAGTTGAGCCGGGGCCCAGCGGGCAAAGCATACGCTACGGGGTTGTACCGAACCGTTCAATTGGAGGTCGGCGAAACTGCAACCGTTACCCGCGTTTCCCACCCGCCAACGCCATAATCCGGTCGAGCGCCTCGCGTATCACCTCGTCCGGATAGGTCAGCGAAATCCGGTAATACCCGTCCCCGGTCACGCCGTAGCCGCGCCCGGGCGTGATGACCACGCCGGCGTTTTCCAACAAATCCTCGGCGAAGGCGGAGGACGAGCCGTTGTATTTTTCCGGAACCGGCGCCCAGATATAGATGGTCGCTTTCGGCGCCTCGACCGGCCAGCCGGCCTTGGCCAGGGCGGCGACCACCATGTCGCGGCGGCGCTTGTAGACCGCGTTGATCGGCGCGATCAGGGCGTCGACATTGTCCAGCGCCTTGGCGGCGGCGAACTGAATGGCCCGGAGCATGCCGTTGTCGACATTGTCCTTGACCAGCTTGAACGCCTTGACGGCGGACGCGTTCCCCACCAGGCAGCCGGCCCGCCAGCCCGTCATGTTGAATCCCTTGGACAGCGAGTAGAACTCGACCGCCACCTCGTCCGCGCCCGGCACTTCGAGAATCGAGGGCGCCCGGTAGCCGTCGAAGGTGTTTTCCGAATAGGCCGAATCGTGGCAGACAAGGATATTGTGTTTGCGGCCGTATTCCACCGCTTCCTTGAAAAAGTCCAACGGCGCCACGGCGGTGGTCGGGTTGTTCGGGTAGTTGAGCCACAGTAGCCTGGCCTGCTGCGCCGTTTCCGGCGGGATTTCCTTGAAATCGACCAGCCAGCCGTTCTGTTTCCGGAGCGGCACATAATGGGTGTTGGCGGAACAGAACACGTGGCCGATGTTGTAGGTCGGATAGCCGGGTTGCGGCGCAATGCCGAGATCGCCCGGATTCATTACGCCCATGCAGAACTGGACAATGGCGTCTTTCGAGCCGGAGGTGATGGCCACCTGATCGTCCCGGAGGGAGACGTTGTAGCGGTGCTGGTAATAGCGCTTGATGGCGGCCGGCATATCGGGAACCGGGCAGTCGCAGCCGTAGCGGTGGCGATCGGGATCGGCCGGATCGGTCAGCGCGCGGAGCATTTCCTCCACCACCGGATCGGGGGTCGGACGATCGGGATCGCCGATGCCGAGGGTGATGACCTTGACGCCTTTCGCCTTCTTTTCGGCGATTTTCTTTCTCAATGCGGCGAACAGGTAGGGCGGGAGTTTTTCGAGACGGTTGGCGAGCGGCATTTCCATGGGGGCCTCCTTATAGGCAGGGTTCGGGCGAGCGGATCGGTTTCGAGAACATCGGGCGGGCTTATGCTTCGCCGAGCACCTCCTTGCGGAGCGCTTCGCCCAGTTCGGCAAATTGATCGCGGAGGGCGGGAAGCAGGCTTGCCATTGTTGTCAAATCGCCCGCATGTCCCAGTTGTTCGCATTCCGAGGCGGTGTCCCGTAGCGCGATGCCGCCGACCGTGGCGGCCGCGCCCTTGATGGAATGGGCAATCCGTTCGGCGGTTTTCACTTCGTTGGCGCGCACCGCCTGGGCCAGCCCATCCAGTTGGTCGGGCAAATCGGACAGAAAGACTTCCACCACCTGTTCAGCCAATTCGTCGTCGCCGCCTGTGGAAATGTCGAGCTGTTTCAAGTCCAGGATTGTGCATTCACTCATCGAACGCTCCTCGAGCGCATGTGCGGCGCGGGAGCGATCGCGCCCGCTTGCCAGGATAAAAATTTACGGCGATATTTGCCCGCTGTCAAGCCGGCAGCGGCGGAACTTGTGGATGGACACAAGGATATACACGGTACACACACATTATTGTTGATTTTTCGAGTTGGCATTCAAACCGCGCGGTACAGTCCCGTAGCGGTTGCTCAAGCCCGCTGGACCCCGGCTCAACTTCCCGCTTTTAGCCCGGGTCAACCTGCGCCCGCCGGGGTGACGTTTTAGGGGGTGTGGGGGGGGGGTGTTTTTGGGGGGGGGGCGGCGGCTTCGGCGGCGCCCGCCCCCCCCCCAACCAACCCCCCCCCCCCCCCCCCACTCGCGTCATTCCGGCGGTAAAAACGGCCGCCGCACCCCTAACGGGAAGTTGAGCCGGAATCCAGAGGGATTGACGTGCACGGCAGGATAAACCCTTTCATACACCGCCCCAAACCTTTTCCGCCTCGAACAAGATAATCCCCGCCGCCACCGCCAGGTTCAGGCTTTCAACGCCCCCCCGAAGGGGAATATGCGCCCGCGTCCCGGCCAAACCGGCCAAACGTTCGGGAATGCCGCGTTCGCCGCCAATGAGGAGGGCGAGCGGCGGCCGATAGTCGATGGCGCGGAAATTCTCACCGGAGCCGTCCGACGCCGCGACGACAAGTTTGCCCCCCGCCTTCGGCCAGGCCGATGCGAACGCGTCGGCCGACGACCACAGGCACGGCAGCCGGAAAGCGGCGCCCATGCTTCCCCGGAGAAATTTCGGCGAAGCCGGATCGGCGCCGTCGAGGAAAAGACAGCCGCTCACCCCCGCCGCCCGGGCGGTGCGGACAAGAGCGCCGGCGTTGCCGGGATCCTGCACGCCCGCCGCCACCAGCCAGCGCGCGTCCGGCATCGCCAGCAAGGCGGCCGGATCGGCGTCGCGGCGGGAAAATTCCATGACAAGGGCGAGCCCGTCGGAATTTTTCAACCCCGACACTTTGTCAAGGCAATCATCGGTCAGGCTGAAACGCTCCACCCCGAGTTCGCCCGCCCGGGCGAACAAGGCGCCCGCTTCGTCCCGCAGCGCCCCGGAATCGGAGACAAGCAGAGCGGCAGGGCGGAAACAGCCGGCCGCGCCGGCCTCGAGCCCTTCGGCGGCAAGCCTTGCCCCTTCCGCCACGGTAAGACCAAGGCGATCGCGTTCGGAGCGATCGCCCAATGCTGCCCAATCCTTTATGCGCGGGTTGGCCCGGCTGGCCAGGCGGCGCACGGTAAGAAGCGTTTCGCGCGGAATCACGATTAGACTTCCGCCTCCAGCTTCGCCGCCGCCTCGGCCGAGACGTCGAAATTGGTATAGACGTTCTGCACGTCCTCGTTTTCCTCCAGCAGATCGATGAGCTTGGAGATTTTCTGCGCCGATTCGAAACTCACTTCGATGCGGTTGCCCGGTATCATCTGCACTTCGGACAACTGCGTTTCGATTCCCGCCTTTTCCAGCGCCTCCCCGACGGTCAGGAACGAATTGGGGTCGGTGTAGATTTCGAAAAACGAATCCTGATCCACCACGTCCTCGGCGCCGGCGTCGATGGCGATTTCCATCAGCGCGTCCTCCTCGGCCTTGCCTTTTTCGACCTGGAACACGCCCTTCCGCTGGAACATGTGGGTGACCGAGCCTTGCTTCCCGATCTTGGCGCCGGCGCGATCGAATATGTAGCGGATTTCCGGGCCGGTGCGCTGGCCGTTGTCGGTCAGGCATTCGACCACGACGGCGACGCCGTCCTGGGCATAGCCTTCGAACACCATCGACTCGTAACCGGAAGAGCCGGCCGTCGCTTTTTCGATGGCGCGCTTGATATTGTCCTTCGGCATGTTGGCGAGGCGGCACTTGTCCAGCACCAGCCGGAGCCGGGGGTTTTCCTCCGGTTTGCCGGAACCGCCTTCCTTCACGGCGGTGTAAAGCTGTTTGATCAGTTTGGAAAGGACTTTCCCCTTCTTCTTGTCCTTGGCGGCTTTCTTGTGCTGAATGTTGGACCAGTGGCTATGACCTGCCATGCGGCACTCCTATTGCAAACGAATCATTGTCAGTATGTGTACGGACAATCCGAATCATCGATTCGAATCGTCATTGTCGATGGTTCAGGCCCCCCGCGATTTCGTCTGGCCCCGTCTTGGCGAGGTGAACAAGCCTTCGAGCGCCATCCGGGCGCTTTTCGACTTTTCCGCGTTGAAGCGCTCCTCGTCCGGATCGTTGAACACGAACCAGGTGCAGATGTTGAAAGTCTCCGGCGCGTTCGGCTTCTCCGGTCTGGCCATGGGTTCGCGGCACCATTCCAGCCCCTTCGCGTCGTAGAACCGGCAGTTGGCGCACGCGTGCAACGGCGACCCGCATTTGAGGCAATCCTCACGGGAACCCGGGGTGCCTTTTTCCGGCCACGCTTCGCCGCACTTATGGCATCTTTTCATAACCCCTCGCTCCTTTTTATGAAGAAAACACAATGCAAACCACATACGCGTCGTTTCGAGGGGCGGACGCCGGCGACGAGGAAGGACGATTTAAGATTGTAGATTGTAGATTTATTCCCATGATGAACGTTTCGTTAAGGAATAAATCTTAAATCTGCAATCTACAATCTTAAATCGCTTTTCGCGCCGCAAACATCCTCCTCACGGAATGATCGTGTTCACCGACAATTCCAATATGCCTTCCGCGCCCAGGCTTTTCAGCTTCGGGATAAGGGTGCGGGTGACGTTCGAGTCGACGATGGTTTCCACCGCCGTCCAGTTCTTGTCCGACAGTTCGTTGACGGTCGGCGAATTCATGCTGGGCAGCACGGCGATGATGGCGTCCAACCGCTTTTTCGGCGCGTTCAGCTTGAGAAGAACCTTCTCCTTGGCCGACAAGGCGCCTTTCAGCATCAGGACCAGCGCGTCCATCTTGGCCTTTTTCCACGGATCCTTGAGCGCGGCCGGATTCGCCACCACGACCGTCACCGATTCGGCCACCGTGTCGACGATGCGCAAACGGTTGGCCCGGAGGCTGGAGCCGGTTTCCGTCACATCGACTATGGCGTCGGCGAGATACGGCACCTTGACCTCGGTGGCGCCGTGGGAAAACTCCACCTTCGCCTTGACGCCGTGGGAATCCAGGTACTTTTTGACCAGGTTGACCACTTCGGTCGAAATGACCTTGCCTTCCAAATCCTTGGCCGACTGGATGGGCGAATCCTCCGGCACCGCCAGAACCCAGCGGACCGGCACCCGGCTCGCCTTGGCGTACACCAGGCGTTCGAGGACGGTGACGTCCGATTCGTTTTCCTGGGTCCAGTCAAGGCCGGTGATGGCCATGTCCATCACGCCGCGTTCGACATAGCGGGACATTTCCTGCGGCCTCGCCAGCATCGCTTTCAGATCGGGATCGTTGACCACCGGATAATAGCTGCGGCTGGAAACATTGAAATCCCACCCCGCAGCGCGCAACAGGGCGAAAGTGGATTCCTGCAAACTCCCCTTGGGAAGGCCAATCGTCAATACCGGCACACTATCCTCCTATACAATATCAATTACAATTCCAATACGCGGCACCACGCGGCAACCCGCTCATTTCTTCCCTTCGGCCTTGGCTTTCGCCTTCGGCTTGGCTTTGGCCGGGGCTTTTTTCCCCTTCTTCCCGGCCGCGACCTCCTTTTTCCCCGCCTCGCCGTAGGGATGCCCGGTCGCTTCCAATTCCCAATACTGCGCGAGCAAGGCCGCTTCGCCCGGCTCCAGCCCTTCGGACAGCAGACGGGCGATCTGGTTCCGATCGGCGGTCCGGCCTGCCACGCCGTCGCGCCGCGCCTGTTTCAGCCCTTCGTCCGACAGGGGGAAGGTGGCGCCGGAACAGAATTCGTACAACAGCAAAGACACCGCGCTCTTGGCCAAATGCGGGAGCAACTGGCCAAGCATCCTTCTCGTCTCGGCCGGCTTGCCGACGCCGAGGAAATCAAAGGCGAGCGCGCCTTTTTTCTCGAAAAAGGCGTTGTATTCCTCCCGCATCCGGAGCGCGGCCCGCTCGGCGTTCGGCACATCGCCCATTTCCCGCGCGAGTTCCTGCGTGCGGGCGACCCGGATCTCGTTCCAGTCGACAAACGCTTTGCGCAAATTCGCCAAGGCGGACAAGCTGTCCTCCACATCGGCTCCGCCTTCCGTCAGGATGGCGAAAGCCAAGTGTTCCATCGCGCGCGGCGGATGCGGACCGGCCCCCGCTTCCTTGCGGTTGAACAACTCCCTGGCCGGATGGATTTCCCCTGCCGTATCCTTTGGGTTCGTCATATCTGCACTTTTCCTAACATCAACGGTATCATCTTCTTCCATAGAATTTTTCGACGGTTCCCTTCACAAGTTCGTCGAATGTCGGATCCGTATCATGAGGATGCAATTCCATGAATTCGTTCAAATACAAATTCTCATAGATGCGGACGATAAACTGTTTCGGCCCGGTTTCCATCGTTTCAGCCACGCGAAAGAGGGTGTAGCCGATGTACCGCTGTTCATCGGCGGGAATCGGATAAGGCGGCCCCTTGGTCAGCCCTTTCTTGATATTGTTTTCCGCTTTGCTGCGTTTGTCATACGCGCCGTCGGGGTTTTGTGCAAATTCTGTGAATGTGAAACCGTAATATATCGAGGCGATTTCGTCGAAAATCCGTTTGGCATCGCCCTTGCGCATAGTATATAAATAAAATACACCCAATTTGTACATGTCTCGAATAACGCCTTCCTGGATCACTCCGGGCGTTTCCGCCCGCCGGATCTGAATCTTGCCATAATAATAATCCGGCCCCCACGGCGTCATGACCGCCAGTATGAAAATCATGACGAGAGTCAGTGCGCCCAATATGATGCGTTTCTTGTTTTCCTTCAAGAATTTTTGCCGTCTTGCACGTTTCGCCAATCGCGCCTTCGCCGCGGCGGCGGCCGCGTTCTTTTTGCCCATCAGGCTATTGTTGTTTTTGCCTTTTGTTATCATGACACCCCCTTGGACGATTCTCCTCGGAACTCAGGAAATTTCACTCACAGCTCAATTGAACTCGGCATTGAACAAATACACGGGAATGGTTCCCGG
>JAVBRW010000251.1:0-4379 GCA_031547475.1 Planctomycetota bacterium | reverse complement strand
ACGGGAAGTTGAGCCGGAATCCAGCGGGATTGACGTTGACGGCAAGATAAACCCCTTCTACCGGGCAGTCAAAACGCATTTTGCAAAACTGCGGTTGTCAATTGTTTCATCACCCCATAATTGTTCATTGTTCAGTCTTGATTGTTATACCAAGTCGCGCAAGGCTTTCGGTTTTCCGAACCCGTAACCTTTGCGCACGACTTGGGATTGGGATTGACGGTCGCCGAAAACCAGAGTGGATTTGGTATAATTTTTTCCCTCCCCTTCCCCGCATTTTTTACTGGCATTTTTTCCCCCGCCTCATACGCTATGGGGTTTCGCCATCGGGACGCGGCCGATGGCGGTTTTTTCGTTTTTGGACAATACCGGCGCGCGGCGCGGCGGACGGAGGTAGGCGATGGATGACAAACGCCCCAGAATGCAGAAGAAGAAAAACAACCCGCTGGATAACTGGACCCCGGCCGACGCGGCCGAACTGTACGGCGTGGATCGCTGGGGAAGAAACGTTTTCGGCGTGAGCGACAACGGGAACGCGCTCATGTGCGCCGGCAACAGCTCGGTGGACCTCAAGGCGCTGGTCGACGAAATACGCCTGCGGGGGCTCGAACTCCCGGTGCTCATCCGCTTCACCGACATTCTCCGCCACCGCTTCCACGTCATCCACAACGCCTTCGGCCAGGCGATGAAGGAATACGACTACCAGGGCCAGTTCCGCCCCGTCTATCCGATCAAGGTCAACCAGCACCGCCATATCGTCGAAGACATCGTCAACCTCGGCGCCGACTTCCATCACGGCCTCGAGGCGGGCTCGAAACCGGAACTCCTCATCGCCATCGCCCACCACCGCGATCCCGAAGCCATCATCGTCTGCAACGGCTTCAAGGACCGCGAGTACGTCGACACCGCCCTCCTCGGCCAGAAGCTGGGGCACAAGGTTTTCCTGGTGGTGGAGAAGCTGAGCGAGCTGTCCCTCATTCTCGATCGCGCCAAGGCGCTGAAGATCGATCCCTACCTCGGCATCAGGATGAAACTGTCCAGCCGGGGACGGGGGCAATGGGAATCCTCGTCCGGCGACAAATCGAAGTTCGGCCTCCGCTCCCACGAAATAATCGAAGCCATGAACATGCTGCGCCGGCGCCGCATGCTGGAACGCCTGCAACTGCTGCACGTCCACATCGGCAGTCAAATCACCGACATCCAGCGCTTCAAGCAGGCGGCCCGGGAAGTGTGCTGTTTCTTCCGCGAAATAAACCGCCTGGGCGCGAAAATCGCCTACCTCGATTTCGGCGGCGGCCTGGCGGTGGACTACGACGGCTCGCAGACCAACTTCCCCTCCTCCGCCAACTACGGCCCCCGCGAATACGCGGCCGACATCATCGACGCCGTCTCGAATGTCTGCAAGGAAGCCGATCTCCCGCACCCGAACATTGTCATCGAATCGGGCCGCGCATTGGTCGCGCACCAGTCGCACCTGGTGGTGGAGACCATTTCCTCGACCGATCTGGAAAACGGCGCTTCGCCCCCGCCCCTTCCGAAAAAGCCGCACCCCATCGTGAAAACGATGGACGAAATCGCCGAAGGCGTGTCGGCCAAGAACTACCAGGAAGCCTACCACGACGCCATGCAGGCGCGGCAGGAGGCGCTCGTCCTTTTCAACCACGCCAACCTGACGCTGGAGGAGCGCGCCAGCGTCGAGACCCGTTTCCAGCTCGCCTGCGACCGCATCGTCCGCCTGGTCAGGCGCCTCGACTACGTGCCGGACGATCTGGCCGGGCTCGAGTCCATGCTCGCCACCACCTATTTCTGCAATTTCTCCGTGTTCCAGTCGATCCCCGACCATTGGGCCATTCGCCAGCTTTTCCCGGTCATGCCGCTCCACCGCCTGTCGGAAAAGCCGACCGCCAACGGCATCCTGGCCGACATCACCTGCGATTCCGACGGCGTCATGGATCAGTTCGTCGATCTTCGGGACGTCCGCCACACGCTGCCCCTCCACGTCATGAAAAAGTCGGAGCCGTACTACCTGGGGATTTTCCTGGTCGGCGCCTACCAGGAAATACTCGGCGATCTCCACAACCTGTTCGGCGACACCACGGTCGTCCATGTGTCGTCCTCGGACAACGGCGGCTACGTCATCGACAAGACCATCGGCGGCGACACGGTGATGGAAGTGCTGGCCTATGTCCAGTTCACCCGCGACGGCATCAACTCCCGCCTGCGGGAACGGGTCGAGGCGGCGCTCCGCACCGGCTGCCTGACCCTGGACCAGTCGGCGGTGCTGACCCGCCACTTCGAACGGCTGCTGGATTCGGATACGTATCTAAGCAGCGATTGATCCGTCCGCAAAAAGAGGTTGGCATAACGCCGGGGATGTGTTAATATCATAGCAAACGCAAACAATCCGAAAAGGAACCACCCATATGCGGGGAGAACCCAAAAGACTGTTTCCACATCCCAGCATCCGCCGCCTGCCTTCGTACCTCCGCGTCCTCAGGCAGTTGCGGGTCGAGGGATCGCAAAAAGTGTCCTGCACCCGCATCGCCCGGGAGCTGGATTTGGATTCCACCCAGGTCAGGAAAGACCTCGCCCTGACCGGCATCACCGGCCGCCCGCGAATCGGCTACGAGTTGTCCCCCCTCATCGACGCCATCGAAAACTTCCTCGGCTGGAACCGGGTGACGGACGCGTTCCTGGTCGGGGCGGGAAGCCTTGGCCGCGCCCTTATCGGCTACGACAACTTCCTCCGCTGCGGCCTCAACATCTCCGCCGCCTTCGACGTCATGGCGGAAAAAATCGGCTCCGACATTTTCGGCAGGAAAATCCACCACCTGAACGACATGCCGGAACTCGCCCGGCGCATGGGCGTCACCATGGGCATTCTCACAGTTCCCGGCTCGTCCGCCCAGGCGGCCGCCAACGTCATGGTGGCGGCAGGCATCACCGGCATCTGGAATTTCGCGCCGGTCAAGCTCGATCTGCCGGAAAACGTGGCGGTCGAGAATGTGGAGCTGGTCAGCAGCCTCGCCGTGCTGTCGGTCAACATGGCGGGGAAATAAAGCCTTGCCCTTCCATATCTGGTACCCGTCCCTCCTCGGCCTCGCGGTCGGTTTCGTCTTCATGAACATGCCGCCGGTGGCCGACCAGTTCATGGCCTTGTACCAAACCGGGCATGCCGGCCTGGCGTTCTGCCTGAGCGGGCTGTTGTGGTCGCACGCGCTCATGCAGATTCCCGCCGGCCTGGCGGTGGACAGGCTGGGCGCGAAAAAAACGCTTTTCCTCGCCATCGCCGTCGGCGCCGCCGCCAACCTCGTCCCCTTTCTCGCGCCCGCAAGCCTGCGCCTCGCCTTCGCCGCCCGCTTCCTCCTCGGCTGCGGCACCGCGCTCTTCATCATCATCGGCGCGAAAATGGTCGGCGTCCTCGCCCCGCCGTCCCGGGCCGCCGCCGCCCAGGGCATATTCGGCGGGACCTTCGGCGCCGGAACCATGCTGCCCTACCTCATGCTTTCGTGGCTCGGGGACTGCGCGTGGCGCTACTCCTACATTTTCGGCTTCCTCTTTTTCATCGCGCTCCTGCCGGGCGCCTTCATGCTGCCCCGGAACCCCAGACTCGAATCGAATGCGGAGAATAATGGGCTGGCGGGCATCGGCCGCACCCTCCGGCTTGTCCTGCCGGTGCGGGCGGTGTGGGTGCTCGGGCTTATGCACGCCTTTTCCTTCGCCACCCTGAACAACCTCGGCCAATGGCTCCCGTCCATGCTGGCCGATCTCTCCGGCACCGACATCGCGGTGTGGACCCTCGCCACCACCTTCGTCCTGCTGATCGGATCGCTCAGCCGCATGCTGTCCGGAACGGCGCTCAAATTCGTCTCGCGGGCGGCCGCCATCAATGGCGTCCTGGCCGTCGTCGTCCTCTTCTACCTGTGCCTCGGCCTGTCGCCGTGGCCGTACGCCACGCTGGCGGCCGGGCTTGTCCTTGCGCTTTTGTGCGGCTTGAATTTCGGCTCCCTCTTCACCATGGGCGGCCTGGCGGTGCCGCCGGAGGCCATGGCCACATCCCTCGCGCTCCTCAACATGCTGGCCAACATCGGTTCGGTGTGCGTGACGCTGTTGATGGGGAACGTCAGGGAATACGCGGGGCGCTTCCAGCCCGCCCTTCTCCTGGTCGCGGCGCTGGCGGCGGCGGCGCTGATCGCGTTCCGGAAATACATCAGGAAACTGGACGCGGGATTGGCGCGGCATGATGAGCGGATATAAAAGCGATATGCGTCAAGGCGGCAAACGCACCGATCGCCGGTAGGGGCGGCCCTTGTGGCCGCCCGCGTTTCGCAAACGAACACCTTGCGACGCGACCAATTCGCCTATGAAAGGCGGGCGGCCAC
>JAVBRW010000339.1:0-9350 GCA_031547475.1 Planctomycetota bacterium | reverse complement strand
GATTGGTTCGGAGACGCGTCTTCAAACCAATCGCGCCGCGCACACCCCAAACGTCATCCCGGCGGGAGAAACGGCGGCTGCACCCCGAACGGGAGGTTGTGCCGGGATAATTCGGAATAACCCTTGACGGCAAGGAACCATTCATTGTTTTGTAGAATCTTCCATTTGCCACTGGCGGATACCATTTAATGCCCAACCCCCTCGATGACAGCATCCAGTTCCTCAAGCACGTCGGCCCCGCCCGGGCCGAGGATTTCGCGCGCCTCGAAGTCCGCACCGTCCGCGATCTCATCTGGACCTTTCCCCGCGACATGTCGGACCGTTCCAGTCTCTGCACCATTGCCGATTGCCCGGAAGACCGCCCCGTCACCCTTATCGCCACCGCCATCGGCGTGAATGAAAAAACGGTCGGGAAATCGCGCCGGGGCGGCGGCAAACGGACGCCCCTGTCCATCACCACCGCCGAAATGACGGACGAATCCGGCAAAATCCTCGAAGTGATCTGGTTCAACCAGCCCTGGCTCAAAGACAAGCTGCCGAACCGCCGCGTCCTTGTTCACGGCAAAGGCAAACGCACGGGCGCCCGGCTGGTGATGGAACACCCGCTGTACGAAATACTGCCGGACGACGCCCCCGTCTCGACCCTGAACTTCGGCCGCATCGTGCCCATCTATCCCTGCACCGGCTCGCTGAATCAGTCGCTGTGGCGGAAAGCCATGGCCTATGCCCTCGAAACGCGGCTGAACGATCTCGACGAACCGCTGGAGGAAACGCTCCTCGCCAAAAAAGGCATGCCCGGCCGCCGCGAAGCGGTCAAAGCCATGCATTTTCCCGAAAGCAACGAGGAATGGGCCAAAGCGCGCCACCGCCTGGCGTGGGAGGAATGCTTTTTCCTCCAGCTCGCCGTCTTGGCGGCGCGGCGGCACGCGCTCCACGATCTGCCGGGGCGGCAGTTCAAAATCGGCCCCGAGCTCGACAGCCGCATCCGCCGGCTGTTCCCGTTCCGCTTCACTCCGGCGCAGGACAAGGCGGCGCGGGAAATCGCCGCCGACATGCAAAGCCCGCTTCCCATGCAGCGGCTTCTGCAGGGCGATGTCGGCAGCGGCAAAACCGCCGTCGCCTTCTACGCCCTCCTGGCCGCCGTCGCCAACAAGGCGCAGGCCTGTATCATGGCCCCGACCAGCCTGCTGGCGCGGCAGCACCAGGAAACGTTCGAACGCTTTCTCGCCAACAGCCCGAACGCCCGCGTGCATGTCGGCGTCCTGGTCGGCGGCATGCCGGCGGCCGAGCGGCGGCTGGTGATGGAACGGCTCGCCAACGGCAGCCTCGACATTGTCGCCGCCACCCATTCGGCTCTCGGAGACAACGTGGCGTTCTACGATCTCGGGCTGGTGGTGATTGACGAACAGCACAAGTTCGGCGTCCGCCAGCGCATCGAACTGACCCGGAAAGGCGTGCGGCCGGACACCCTGGTCATGACCGCGACGCCGATCCCCCGCAGCCTGGCGCTGTCGGTCTACGGCGATCTCGATCTCAGCGTTATCGACACGCTGCCGCCCGGCCGGAAACCGGTCAAAACCATCTGGGAACCGCAATCCCGCCCCGACCGCGCCTGGGAACTGATCCGCCGCGAACTTGCCAAAGGCAGGCAGGCGTTCGTCGTCTGCCCGCTGGTGGAGGAGAACGAGGACGTCGATCTCCGGTCGGCGGAAGAGGTGTTCCGCGAGTTGGGCGAAGGCGGATTGAAAGGCTACCGTCTCGAACTGCTGCACGGCCGCATGAACCGGAAGGAACAGCAGGAAATCATGGGGCGTTTCCGCCGGGGCGAGGTGGACGCGCTGGTCTCGACCATTGTCATCGAGGTCGGCGTCGACGTCCCCAACGCCACCGTCATGCTGGTCGAACATGCCGAACGTTTCGGCATGGCGCAACTGCACCAGTTGCGCGGCCGGGTGGGGCGGGGGATGGAGCAGGGCTATTTCGTCAGGCTGTCCGACTGCCGCGAAGGCGAGGCGGGCGAGCGCCTGACCGCGCTCATGGGCTCGGCCGACGGTTTCGCCGTCGCCGAGGCGGATCTGCGCATTCGCGGCCCCGGCGATTTCACCGGCACGCGGCAGCACGGGTTGTCGGCGCTGAAGCTGGTCGACTTGATCAAGGATATCGACATTCTCGCCGACGCCCGGGAAGAGGCGAAACGGATTCTCGACGAGGACCCGGACTTGAGCCGCCGCGAACACATTCCATTACATAGGGAACTGACGCGGCTCTACGGCAAACAATGGGATCGGGTGGCGGGGTCGTGAGGCATCGCCGACAGTTTCTTGATATATGCCGAGGCAGGGAATACAATATCGACAGCAGTATTCTTACGTTTACGGGAGTGGCCCTATGCCGATGCAGGAACATACAATCGATATCCCCTACACTGACGATATACTGGCCAGTGCCAGCATGTCCCGTTCCGAATTGGCTGAAGCGGCGCGAGTCGCAATTGCGGCAAAACTATTCCAAAGCGGAAAGATCAGCCTGGGGCAAGCGGCCCGCATGTGCGGACAAGGGCGGGTGGAGTTTATGCACACGCTGGCCAAACACGGCTACTCCTGCGTCAATCTCGACGCGGATGCGGCGGAAGATGAATTGAGATTCATCCATGGCCATGATCTTCTCATATCAGTCGAAGCGCATTATTCCCCCGAACTCATTGCACGCATTCTTTCAGACGCAGATGAATGATGTTCACAGAAGCGTGGATGAGCCCGGGGATTATTTTCTTGTTGAATAGCGGTATTTAAATTGCATACACCCATTATGGCTAACATCACCATCCCCACCCACCCCACCCGCTATATCCCCCCGGCGCATAGAGCGGATCGTCCCATTGATCCCGGATGGGTGCCCCGTAGGCCCCGTAGCCCACATATCCCGGCGGGGGCGGCACGGGCACCGTCCTGGTCCGGGGTGCGTACATGTACGAGCGGGTTTGACCGAGGAGCTGTTGATCCCCCGGCGTCAGGGACGGCTGCGAGCCGTTGTTGAGTACGCGATAGATGTTGGCGTACGCGTTGAGCTGTTCTCCGCGGGGAAGATAATCGTAATTAGGCGCATACATCTGGAGCGCATCGCGGAACACTTGATCCGGAATCGCTGAAACGGATGACGGGACGGTGGATGCGCCGTCCGCCCCCGCCGCGCTGCCCGCCGCGAAGCACACAACAAGAACAGAAGCGAATACGTATGATTGAATGCAGTTATACATGGCTTGTCTCCCAATATGTTATAGTTTCAAGCTTGCCGTCTTAACCGCAATATAACTGTATGAATTTTGTGGAACGCCTTCAGACGAATAGCATATCACTGAGCACCCGCCCCTCTTTTGTCCAAAACGTTTGCATTACAAGTATTTCGAGTCCGAGTTTGAAATCCCGCACCCCGAGATCGATGTAATACTTCGCCTCGTCCACGCTGTTGAGTTCGCAACGCGGCCTGACCCCGTGTTGCAGCGCGGCGGCAATCATCCTTTTCTCGTCCGTCCTGAGCCGTTCCATACAGTCGCCGGAATTGACGCCGCAGCTCATGCCATAGTCGTACGGGCCGAACTGAACCATGTCCACGCCGGGAACGGCGCATATTTCCTCGATGTTTTCCATCGCTTCCCGTTTTTCAATCATGAACACGGCAACCGTCTTTTTCGCCATTTCGGCGAAATCCAACTGCGGGGTGATGGGGCGGAACCCAATCCAGCGCCGGAATGCGAACCCCATGTCGCCGTCGGAGACGCTGGGGCAGTCGGGTCGGATCAGCCGGAGCGACTCGCGCACTTCGTCCGCGTTTTTGTGATCGGTGAAAAACACCGCCTGGAAGCCCGACGCCATGGCGCGCTGGGCGACATAGCCCCGGTTTTGCTTGTCGAGCTTGATCATGGTGCCCATGTCGTGAAGCTCGGCGGCGCGGGCGATGTTTTCGAGATCGTATTGGCTGAACGGCGAGTATTCGGCAAGGAACTCGACATAGTCGTACAGCCCGGTCGCGCCCGCCGCCTCGACCATGGTGGGCCAGGTGGTGTTGAGGCGGGTGCCGACGGTTGGCTTGCCGGCGTCGATAAGTTCGCGGAGCTTGTTGGTTTTCAGCATGTCCCTTCCTCTCCCTCGCCGGTCTTCCCCTCCTCGTACGCTTCCAGCTTCCGGTACAGCGTTTTCAAGCCGATCCCGAGGCTTTTCGCCACGCCCGACTTGTTTCCGCCGAGGCGGTCGAGTTCGCTCAATATGTACTGCTTTTCCACCTCCGCCAACTGCAGGCCGGACGGGAAGCCGGGTTGGACCGGAGCGATATGCTGGAGCGTTTCCTCCGGAAGGCAGTCTTTTTCTATCACCTGTCCGCTGCAGCGGACTACCGCGCCCTCGACCGCGTTCTCAAGTTCCCGCACATTGCCGGGCCAGGAATAGCGCTGGAATATCTCCAGCACTTCCGGGCTGAATTTGCGATCGAGATTGTAGCGGGCCGAATATTTCTGGCGGAAATGTTCGGCCAGGAGCGGAATATCGTCCGGCCGCTCGCGCAAGGACGGCATGCGGATGCGGACGACATTGATGCGGAAATACAAATCCTCGCGGAACAATCCTTCCTCCACCCGTTTTTTCAGATCGAGGTTGGTGGCGCAGACGAGGCGGATATCGACAGGCAGCGTTTCGGTGCCGCCCACGCGCTCGAATTCGTGCTCCTGCAGGACGCGGAGCAGTTTCACCTGCGAGTCCAGCGGCATTTCGCCGATTTCGTCCAGGAACAGCGTGCCGCCGTCGGCCAGCTCGAACCTGCCTTTCCGCTGGCGGATGGCGCCGGAAAAAGCGCCTTTCTCGTGGCCGAACAGTTCGCTTTCGATAAGCTCCCGGGGCAGGACGGCGACGTTGACCTTGACGAACGGCGCGCCTTCGCGGAGCGACAGGCCCTGGATGGCGTTGGCGGCCATTTCCTTGCCGGTGCCGCTTTCGCCCTGGATGAGGACGGTGACGTCGGTGGCGGCGATCTGCTTGATCAGATCCTTTACTTCGCGGATTTTCGGCGAATGGCCGACCAGGGCGTCCAGCGCGGCGGAGCGGCCGACTTTCCGTTCCAGCGTCGACAGGTAGAGGGCGTTCGAAATGACGATGCGGAGGCGGTTGAGATCGACCGGTTTGGTCAGGTATTCGTAGGCGCCCATGCGGGTCGCCTCGACCGCGTTGTCGATGGTGGCGTGGCCGGTTATCATGACGACCGGCGTCTCGGGGTGAAGCTGCCTGCTCCGCTTCATGATTTCGATCCCGGAGCCGTCCGGCAGCTTGAGATCGGTCAGGACCAGGTCGAAGGCCCGTTCGTCCAGTTGGCGGAGGGCCGACTCCTGGTTGGCGGCGGCGTAGACCTTGTGATCGAGATCGCGTATCAGTTCGGTCAGCGTTTCGCGGGTGGCGTCGTGATCGTCCACCAGCAGTATGGTTTTTTCAGCATTGGCCATTTCGGCTGCGCCCTCACTTTTTCATCATTTTGCCGACCACCTTGGCGGCCCGGGCCGGATCCCGGGCTATGGCCGCCTTGGCGCGGTCGAGATCGCTCTTGTTTTTGATTTTTTCCGCCCGCGCCAGCATTTCCTTTTCGCGGAGCCGGCGCATTTCCTCCTTGTGCCGGGCGAGCCGCGCCGCTTCGCGATTGGCGGCGAGAATTTTGAACGCCGCCACCGCCACCAGTAAAAGAACAAAGCAGTAGGGAACCAGCAGCGCCATCGTCATCCCCGAAAATACTGGAAAACCAATAAAAAAACAACCCCGACCCCGGGGTTGCATGGGCTGTATGCATTGCTTGATTCGGTAAATCACTTGTCCGGCGGCGGAACGCTTCAGGCGTAGTCCTGGAACACGCTCTTGACGTCGCCCGGCGTTTTGCATCCCGCCAGGGCCCGGAGCGGAATGGGCTGCTTGACGAAATAGGTGATGGCCCGGAGAACCTGGCGATGGGTGTCGTCGTTGTCCTTCGGCGTCAGCACCATGAAGACGAACTGCACCGGCGCGCCGTCCAATGCCTTGAAGCCGGAGCCCTGTTTCAGCAGGGCGAACGCCATCAGCGGCTCGTCGGAAAAGCCGACGCGGCAATGCGGAATGGCGACGCCGCCGCCGATGGCGGTGGAGCCGAGGCTTTCGCGCTCGTTCAACAGCCGCGAAAGGGTGGATGTATTGGTCTTCGCCACCAGGCCGGTGGAAACCATATTCTGGACCAGGCTCTTGACCACGGCAGCGTGATCTTCGGAAGGCAGGTTGACCAGGATATTTTCTTCACGGATAAGGCTCGCGAGTATTTCGGAAGGTGTGTCGGGCATGTGCGTTTGTCTTTCCTCTGCGGAATCCGAATAAGCGTTCAAAAACAAGTGTGCTTAATATAATCTAAACCTTATCGCGACCTTATGCAAGGAAAAATGCCCGGTTCATTCAATTTTTCTCCCTGAGTCCTTTACCTGCCTCCGGACAGGAATATATCGGGTGTAAAGACTTCGTCGTCCGCCGGTTTCTGGGCGGCGGGACCGGGCAGGGCCGGCGGCGCCAGCATCGGAGACGGCGCCGGTGCCGCAACGGGTGCCGGCTGCGGCATGGGGGCCGAGGTCTGGACCGGCCGGTAGAGGGTCGCCGGATCGGGCAGATTCTGCGGAACGTTCCGATTTGCCTGAACCTGCGTCGCCTGGCGGGCGGCGGGGGCGGAAGTGTTTCGGGAATAGAGTTCGCGCGGCGGATCCCACACCACGTCTTCATGCGCGGGCGCGGAAACCGGCGCGCGGTGCACGGCCGGCGCCGGTGTTTCGGAAAAGCTTTTGCCGCCGAGGCTGGAGCGGGGCTGGCCGCCGTACAGCACTTCCTCGCCGCGGACGGGCTGGCCGGGATGATTGTTTTGGTAGTTGTTCCGATCGTTTTGTGTATAATTCGGCTGATTACTTTGCGGCGCCGACTGATAGCCGCCCGGTTGGCTGTTTGGGGGGTATTCGCTCGTGAAGGAGGCGGCGCGGTTGACCGGCTGGCTGCCCGCTTCGTAGCCGGCGGTGCGGGCATTCATGCCGCCATTGTAGTCGTTATTGCCGTTTCCGTTCTGGCGATCCATGGCCAGCGCCTGCTTGTAGCGCTGCTGGGCGGATTCGAACTGTTCGACTTGCGTGCGGATGTCGCGCAGCTTGTTTTCCTCGCGCTGGATGGCGGTCGAATCCTTGGCGAGGGCGTCGCGCATTTCGTTGACGTATTTGGCCTGCTGCTTTTCCTGCGCTTTCAGCTTTTCCAGCTCCCGTTGCACGCTTGCCTCGGGCGTGGTGGCGTTCAATTCCTTCGCGGTGGGGGTGCGGGGCGTGGCGCTGGCCGTCTGCTTGTCTTTCGACCCGCCGCCGAACCGTGCCGTTCTTCCTCCGCCTCCGCTGTCGCCGCCGCCGAGACAGCCGGTTACGCCAAGAGCAACGATGGGCAGGAGGCCGGCCATGGCCAATCTGAAAGACGTCATGATTTTTCCCCCATGAATGGAAAAGGGCTGCGAATCGTTTCGCCTCCCGAAAATATTATCGGCTGTTGGACGCCGCCGACTTTGGTCGTTTTTTGGCGAATGGACGATTTTTTCCGACTTGTGCATTGTAAGGGAAGGGGATTGCGATATACTGGGCGATTTGGATTTTACGCCCCATTTGATGGGGAACGGTCTATAGCAGAAAACCAGAATGAGAGCGAGGAACGAATCATGGCGAGCAATCGCATCCGGGACGAACGATTGGCCAAGCTGGCCGCCCTTCGGGAGGCAGGCGTCGAGCCGTACGGCGAAAAGGTCGAACTGACCGGATCCATCGCCGACATATCCAGCATGTGCCCGGAACATGTGGAAAACCCGGAGGAAGCGCCCACCGTCACCGCCGCCGGCCGGGTCATGGCGATGCGCAACATGGGAAAGTCGTTGTGGCTCGATCTCCGCGACCGCAGCGGCAAGGTGCAGGCCAACCTGTTGCTGAAGCGCCTGGGCGACGCGTTCAATCTGACCAAGCAGATCGATCTGGGCGATTTCCTTTCCGTCACCGGCACGCTGATGAAGAGCAGGACCGGGGAAGTCACCATTTTCGGCGATTCGTTCAACTTCCTGTCCAAGGCGCTCGAGCCGCTGCCCGCCAAGTGGAAGGGGCTCCGCGACGTCGAAATCCGTTTCCGCCGCCGCTACCTCGATCTGGTGGCGAACGAGGAATCGCGGGAACGCTTCATCCTCCGCAGCAGGATAATCTCGTTCGTCCGCTCCTTCCTGGACGCCCGCGGCTTTCTCGAAGTCGAGACGCCCATGCTCCAGACCGTTTACGGCGGCGCGGCGGCGCGGCCGTTCATCACCCACCACAACGCGCTGGACATGGATCTCTACCTCCGCATCTCGCCCGAGACCTACTTGAAGCGGCTCCTGGTAGGCGGGCTCGACCGGGTGTACGAGCTGAACCGCAACTTCCGGAACGAAGGCATCGATACCTCCCACAATCCCGAATTCACCATGATCGAGCTGTATCAGGCCTACGCCGATTTCCGCGACATGATGGCGCTGTTGGAAACGCTGGTGTCGGAAACGGCCAAGGCGCTTCTCGGCACCACCAAAATCGTGTTCGACGGCAAGGAGATCGACGTTGCCGCGCCGTGGCCCCGCAAGCGTATTCATGATTTGATTCGGGAAGTGGCCGGGACCGACCCCCACGACGACGAAGCCATGCGCGCGCGTCTGATCAAGGCGGGGATGGACGCTGCCAAGGTCAAGACGCTTAATCACGATAATTTGATCAAAGAGGTGATGGACGAAATTGTCGAGCCGACCATTGTCCAGCCCACTTTCGTCACCCACCATCCCGCCAGCCTGAATCCGCTGTGCAAGCGGAACCGCGAGGATCCGACCCTGTCCGACCGTTTCGAAGTGATTGTCGCCGGGTTCGAGCTGTCGAACGCGTTCACCGAATTGAACGACCCGCAGGAACAGAAGGCACGTTTCGAAGCCCAGGCCAAGACCGGGGACGAAGAAGCGTATTGCAACCAGGTGGACGACGATTACGTCTCCGCCCTCGAGGTCGGCATGCCTCCCGCCGGCGGCATGGGCATAGGCATCGACCGTTTGATCATGCTTTTGACCGGCCAGCCGAGCATTCGCGAAGTCGTGCTTTTCCCGACCCTCAAGCACAAGTCGCAGGCGGAGATCGAGGCGGCGATGGAGGAGATTGAAGGCGGGGAGTGATATGCCGACGTTACTTTGAAAATCGTTTTCTTGTTTATGCTGAACGCACCGATCATTGGTAGGGGCGGCCCTTGTGGCCGCCCGCGCTTCATCGATGAATTGGCTGCGGAACA
>JAVBRW010000316.1:0-6257 GCA_031547475.1 Planctomycetota bacterium | reverse complement strand
CCTGCTGGGCATTGATCGGGAGGTTCGGCGGTTGCAGGGACAAGGCTCAAAGCAAGAAGCAAATCAATTGTCGGTGCTTATGGAACTGCAGGCCGATTGCTACGCCGGCGTGTGGGGTAACGCCATGCAGCGGCAGGGCATTCTCGAAGCGGGCGACTTGCAGGAAGCGCTCAGCACGGCCGAAGCCATCGGCGACGATCGGCTGCAACGCCAAAGCATGGGCAGAGTGGTCCCCGACAGTTTCACCCACGGCACATCGCAGCAGCGGTACCACTGGTTCAAGCGGGGATTCGATTCGGGTGATCCCAAGTCATGCAATACATTTGCCGGTAGATGAGTTCAAAAAATTCCCGTTCCCTGAATGTGTCCAGGCATTCCGCAATCCACCCGACAATGGGAATCCACACCCACACAGCCCTAAAGAAACTCCCTGCCATAAGGATAGGGGATAAGTGGATGCGGCCTTGATACGCCATCAAATAAAAAACCCTGCAACTCCTATTATTTCAGGATATTGCAGGGTTAGTTATTCTGGTACCCGCTCTGCGACTCGAACGCAGGACCTACTGATTAAGAGTCAGTTGCTCGACCAACTGAGCTAAGCGGGCGTTACTAGGAAGAGAGTATTTTATGAAAATCGCCGGTGGTGTCAATAAATGTTTCCCGATTTTTTTAGGGTGAGCGATTGTTTTACATAATTCATTTTGAAGAATAGCGTTGCATGAATTCTATTGGGGCGGCTCAGGCATGCGGATGCAATCAATCCTGGCCACGCTCTTTGCCCGCGCGGCGGCGTTCGCGGAAAAACTCGCTCAGGATAAGGCCGCATGGTTCGGCGAGGACGCCCGCCGTCACTTCCACCGTGTGATTGAGCCGCTCGCAGCCGAGGACATCCAATACCGATCCGCAGGCGCCCGCCTTCGGATCGGCGGCGCCGTAGACGACGCGGCTCATCCGGGACAGCACCAGCGCGCCCGCGCACATGGCGCACGGTTCGAGCGTCACGTACATGACGCAATCGTCCAAACGCCAACTCCCCAGCGCCGCCGCCGCCTGGGTGATGGCGAGGATTTCCGCGTGGGCGGTCGGGTCCTGGAGCGTTTCCCGCTGGTTGTGGGCGCGGCCGATCAGCCGGTCGCGGTGAAAAACCACCGCTCCGACCGGCACTTCGCCCGCTTCCGCCGCGTCGGCGGCGGCGCGGATCGCCAAAGTCATGCGCATTTGATCTGTTTCGGGATCCGATTCCATCAATGCCCCGATCCTTTCCGATGCAGTTTCAGATTTTCCTAACCGCCCATCCGCGTCAACATATCGGCAGGCAGTTGTTTCAGCACGAAATCGGGCAGGGGGGCGCGGCGCTTTTTGCCCACGACAATGCGCGCGCCGCCGCCGGTCAAGGCCGCCTGCTCCATATGCCGGGCATGGGTTATGGCCAGCGCCAACGCATCGGCTTCGTGATCGGTATCGGGAAGTTCGGGCAGATTCAACAGCACCCTGACCATGCTCCTGACCTGTTCCTTCCCGGCGCGGCCGCTGCCGGCGACCGCTCGTTTGACCAGGGCGGGTTCGTAGCCCTTGACTTCGAGGCCGCGTTGGGCGGCGGACAGGACGGCAACGCCCCGGCCTTCGCCGATGGCGATGGCGGTTTTCGGATTGTTGCCGGCGAAGACCGTTTCCACCGCCGCCGCCATGGGGCGGTGCATCTCGATTATTTCGGCCAAACCGCGATGGATCGCAACCAGTCGATTGGCAATGGAAACATCCTTGGACACAATGCAGCCGCACGCCAGGCACAGCAGGCTGTTGCCCCGCTTTTCCACTACGCCGTATCCAACATTGCGGGTGCCGGGGTCTATGCCGATGATGCGTATGGTATTTTCCATCGTCCCGCTTTCCATGGTGCGCTGTCGGCGATGTCCCTGAAGTGCCGGGGAAAATAAACTCACGCCTTGGCAGACACCCCGCCTTTCATTATAATATGTGGCTCGTTGTTTTCGGTTGCGGTTGAAGCCCTGAACCTAACGCTATGCGCCGGCCGGCCGAATGTCAAGGCCGCGCGGGGATTTTTTTGTCCCGCCGGCGCCGGAGCCAGTATTTTGTCAAGGAATGCATTCATGGCCAAGGCGGTGAGAAATGCGTCCCGGAAGCCTGTCCGGGCGAAAGTCGGCGCTGGCAAAAAAAACAGGAAAAACCTCGGCCCGCCCATCGGCGACGGCATCGACGCGCTGCGACGGCTCGGAAGCAAAGCGATAACCCAACCGGTACACATGGTGCCGGCCCTCGGCCTCATGTGCGCGGCCGGCGTGCTGCCGTCGTTCAAGGCGAAAAACAAGCCGGTGGTGACCATCGTCAACTCGTTTTCGACCCAGGTGCCCGGACATGCGCATTTGCGTTTACTGGAAGAGATTGTTCATAAGGAACTGCTCCGACTCGGCTACACGGTCTGGCTGACCAATGTCGGCGCCGTTGTCTGCGACGGCATCGCCATGGGCCATTTCGGCATGAAATATTCCCTGGCCTCCCGCGAACTCATCACCGATCAGATTGAGACCATCCTCGCCGCCCATCCCTGCGACGGCTGGATTGGCATTGGCAATTGCGACAAAATCGTCCCCGCCATGCTGAACGCCATGGCGCGCATCAATATCCCGTCCGTCTATGTGAGCGGCGGCCCCATGCTGGCCGGCGCCGACAACACGGATCTGATTTCCATGTTCGAGGCGGTGGGGCAGAATGCGGTGGGCAAACTGTCGCGGGCCGGATTGGACAACATTGCCGAACACGCCTGTCCCGGGTTTGGCTCGTGTGCCGGCATGTTTACCGCCAATTCGATGAACTGTCTGGCCGAGGCGATGGGGCTGGCGCTTCCCGGCAACGGCACGGTGACGGCTGAAGTGTGGGCCAACGCCAAAAAGACGAAGCGGAAAATCAATCCGCGCCGGCTCGAACTGGCCCGCGATTCCGCCCGCGCGCTCAAGCGCTGCATCGACGAGGATGTCCGCCCGCTCGATGTGATCAACCGGGACTCCATCGACAACGCGTTCATCTGCGACATGGCGATGGGCGGATCGACCAACACTATTCTTCACACGCTGGCGCTTGCCCGCGAGGCGGGCGTTCGCTACGATATGGAGCGCATCGGCGCGTTGTCGAAACGCACGCCGTGCCTGTGCAAGGTTTCGCCTTCGCGTCCGGAAGTGCATATGGAAGACGTCGACCGCGTCGGCGGCATAGCGGTCATTCTCAAAGAGGTCACGGCCCATGCCAAATCCGGCTTCAAGCCCGGCGTCCCGACCGTCTACGGCACGCTCGGCGATGCGTTGAAAAAAGCACCCAAACCGGACGGCGACGTCGTCCGTCCGGCATCGCGGCCGCTCATGGCCGGCGGCGGGCTGGTCGTCCTGTTCGGCAATATCGCGCCGGACGGCGCGGTGGTCAAGGCGGCCGGCGTGGCCGACGACATGCGCGTGTTCACCGGCCCGGCGCGGGTGTTCGATTCGGAAGAGGCGGCGCGGGACGCGATTTTGTCCGGCCGGGTGAAGGACGGCGATGTGGTTGTGGTGCGGTACGAAGGCCCCCGGGGCGGCCCCGGCATGCGCGAAATGCTGTCGCCGACCGCCGCCATCCAGGGCGCCGGCCTGCGGGCGGCATTGGTGACGGACGGTCGGTTCAGCGGCGCGACCAGGGGATTGTGCATCGGTCATGTCAGCCCCGAAGCGGCGGCGGGCGGGCCGTTGGCCATCGTGCGGGACGGCGAAAAAATCGCCATCGACGCGAACAAGGGCAGGGTTGATTTGCTGGTGTCGGACGCGGAAATCAAGCGGCGGCTGAAAGCGCTTCCGCCGTTCGAACCGAGGGTTAAGCGCGGTTGGCTTGCGCGCTATGCAGCATTTGTGACCAGCGCCGACAAGGGCGGAGCGTTTTCGTATTGATTGGACAAGGAAGAACAATGAATGTACTGGTAGTCGGTTCGGGCGGCCGCGAACACGCCCTGTCGTGGAAACTGGCCCAAAGCCCCAAGGTGAGCAAAGTCTATATCGCGCCCGGCAATTCGGGCTGCGCGCTGGTCGGCGAGTGCGTCGACATCGATGTCGGCAATCTCAGGAATCTGGTCCGCTGGGCCAAGGAGCACGAAATCGGGCTGGTGATTCCCGGCTCCGAATCCTATTATGTCGATGGCATAGTCGACGCGTTCAAGGATTCGGGCATACCGATTTTCGGCCCGACCAAGGCGGCGGCCGAGCTGGAAGGCTCGAAAGCGTTCGCCAAGGGCCTGATGCGCCGGCATGGCATTCCCACCGCCGATTTCGCCGAATTCGAGCAGTTCGAAGCAGCCATGCGCTACCTCGACTCCCGGCCGGAAGGCCCGGTCGTGGTCAAGGCGGACGGTTTGTGCGCGGGAAAAGGCGTGGTCGTCTGCAAAAACGTCGACGAGGCGAAGCAGGCGGTGCGGCGCATGATGGGGGAGCGGGAGTTCGGCGAAGCGGGCAGCCGGGTGGTTATCGAGGAAATGCTCCGGGGTCAGGAAGTGACCATTCTCGCCCTCACCGACGGCAAAACCATCGCGCCGCTGGCGTCGTCCCAGGATCACAAAGCCGTTTTCGACAACGACACCGGCCCCAATACCGGCGGCATGGGCGCCTATTCGCCCGCCCCCATCCTTACGGACGAGCTGATGGACGAGGTGGTTGAACGCATACTGATTCCGACCGTCCACGCCATGAACGAGGAGGGGCGGCGCTTTCGTGGCCTGCTGTACGTCGGGTTGATGCTGACCGGCGGCGGGCCGAAAGTGCTGGAATACAATGTCCGTTTTGGCGATCCCGAGACGCAGCCCATCGTGATGCGGCTGAAATCGGATCTGTTCGAACACCTTTACGCCACGGTGAAGGGAAAGCTTGCCGATCAGACGCTGGAATGGTCGGACGACGCGGCGGTCTGCGTGGTCATGGCGTCGGGCGGCTATCCCGGCAAATTCGACAAAGGCAAGGTAATCCGCGGGCTCGACCATGCGGCGGCGCGCCCGAACACGGTGGTGTTCCATGCCGGCGCCAAACTGAACCACCAGAAACAAGTGGTGACGGACGGCGGCCGGGTGCTCGGCGTCACCAGCACCGGCCCTACCATCGCCGACGCCATCAAAAACGCCTACAAGGCGGTGAGGGACATTTCCTTCGACGGCATGCAGTTCCGCACCGATATTGGAAAGAAAGCGTTGTGAGCAGCCATTTTTTCGCCTATCTCGCCCGCATGCGCCTGATCCGCCGCTGGAGCCTGATGCGGAACACCAGCCCGGAAAACATACAGGAGCATTCGCACCGGACGGCGGTGCTGGCCCATGCCTTGGCCACCATCGGCCACAAGGTGTACGGGAAAACGGTGAATGCGGAACGGGCGGCGTTTTTGGCTCTTTTTCACGACGCGGGCGAAGTGATCACAGGCGACATGCCGACGCCGGTCAAGTATTTCGACGACAATATCCGTCAGGCGTACAAGGGGATAGAGCAGGCGGCGAACCGGCGCCTGCTGTCGTTCCTCCCTGGCGAATTTCGCGACGTCTACGCGCCGGCGCTGGTGCCGGAGCCGGCGGACGCGGAATGCTGGCGCTATGTGCGGGCGGCGGACAAATTGTGCGCCTGGCTCAAATGCGTCGAGGAGCGGCGCGGCGGCAACCGGGAATTTTTGCTGGCCGAGGAGGCAATCAAGCGCCAGCTTGACAGTTTCGAACTTGATGAGATCGGTTACTTCATGGACCATTTCGCGCCTGGGTTCAATCTTACCCTGGACGAGCTGGGCGCGCCGCTGGAGTGACCATTTGGCAATGAAAAAGAAAGTGTTTTCCCATGCGTGAAATCGTTATAATTCCCGAAAGCGTTTGCGCGGATCGCATCACCGTCACCCTTGACGACAACGAGGTTGTCGACGAGGTGGTGTTCGAGGGCGGCTGCGACGGCAATGCGAAAGCGATGGCGCGGCTCTTGAAAGGCATGCCGGCGGACAAGGTTGCCACGCTCCTTGCCGGGGTCGATTGCGAAGGCAAGGGCACTTCGTGCGCCGATCAGTTGGCGAAAGGATTGACCTGCAACAGAGCCTGCAATAAAAAAGGTTGAATCATACATGAGAGACAGTCGTCATCCGCATAGCCACAACCGCAGTTCGCATTCGTTCGACAACCATGCCGCCAAAGCGGCGCGGAAAACCGGTGGGCGGCTTCACAAAGAACGCATCTGGCGGTTCTTCGAGCCGAAAAACAACGG
>JAVBRW010000090.1:0-5647 GCA_031547475.1 Planctomycetota bacterium | reverse complement strand
CTCGCTGGCCGCGGGCGGAACGCTCGGCATCCTGATTCCGCCGAGCATCGCGCTCCTGGTCTACGGCGGGCTCACGAACAATTCGATCGGCAAGCTGTTCATCGGGGGAATCGTCCCCGGCATTCTTCTGACCCTGTGCTTCATGCTGTATATCCTGTGCTACAGCTATATCAAGAAAACCGATCCGCCCAAGGCGGCCATCGACTGGCAGCAGCGCATGAAAAGCCTCATTTCGCTCATTCCGCCGACCCTCATCTTCGTCGTGGTCATGGGAAGCATCTATCTCGGCATCGCCACCCCGACGGAAGCCGCCTCCCTTGGCGTCATATCCTCCCTGATTATCGTGCTCCTGAAGGGCAAGCTCACCATCGCCGTCCTCAAGACCTGCTTCATCAACTCCGCGCAGTTGACCGGCATGATCCTGTTCATCGTCACCTGCGCCCTCATTCTCAACCTCACCCTGAGCCTGACCGGCGTGCCGCAGATGATGACCGCCTGGGTCGGGAGCATGAATCTGAACCAGATACAGCTTTTGTTCGCCCTCACCGTTTTCTACCTCATCCTCGGTTGTTTCCTGGATGTCCTGTCCATCCAGGTCGCCACCATCCCGATATCCTATCCGATGGCGATGGCGGTCGGCTGCGATCCGATTTGGTACGGCATTTTCATCGTGCTCATGAGCGAACTCGGCATGATAACGCCGCCGGTCGGCATGAACCTGTTCATCATCCAGGGAATCCGCCAGGACAACGGCCCCCTTAAGGAAACGATTCTCGGCGCCCTGCCGTTCGTCCTGGTGCTTCTCGGATTCACCATACTCATGATTTTCGTGCCGGAGCTCGCCACTTGGCTACCCAGGAAAATGGCCTGAGCCGCAAGAGGGTTTTCCGGAAATATTTCCAAATATAGGGAAGGAGCTATGACGCATGCACGTTGTCAAGGTGTTGCCTTCATATTATCGTGATTCGGTAATCCTCATGAATGCGGCCCGGGAAGCCAAAAAACTTCCCGGCGTGACGGAAGCCGCCGCCTTCATGGGAACCCGGAGCAATCACGCCATTCTCGAACAGATCGGCATGGCCAGCGACGAAACGCGGAAGGCCGAGGCGAACGATCTCATCCTCGCCGCCAAGGGGGAGACCGAGGCCGCCGCAACCGCGGCAATCAACCACATCCAGGAAATGCTGAACAGGAAGCAAAGGCAGGACGACGACAGTTCCGCGCACCGCCCGAAGAGCCTCGCCGGCGCCCTCCGGCAGATGCCGGAAGCCAATGTCTGCGTCGTGTCGGTGGCCGGCGGCTACGCCTTCTACGAGACGCAGGCCGCGCTGCGGCAGGGGCTCCATGTCATGGTTTTCAGCGACAACGTCCCGGTCGAGGAGGAGGTCGAACTAAAAAGAATCGCCCTGGAAAGAAACCTCCTGTGCATGGGCCCGGATTGCGGCACCGCCTGGATATCCGGCGTCGGTCTCGGATTCTTCAATGTCGTTCCGCGCGGCCGCATCGGGCTGGTGGCGGCGTCCGGCACCGGGCTTCAGGCGACGGTGTGCCGCCTGACGGCCCTTGGCGAAGGCGTCAGCCACGGCATCGGCATAGGCGGCCGCGACTTGTCGAAGGAGGTCGGCGGCGCCATGGCGCTGGCCGCCCTGGACTGTCTCGCGAAGGACAAGGATACGGATGTGGTCGTCCTCGTTTCCAAGCCGCCGCACCCGAGCGTGATGGCCAAGCTGAAACCGATCATCGACTCGTATCCGAAACCGCTGGTGATTTGCTGTCTTGGCCAAAAGGACAAGAACGTTCCGGGCCGGGTGTATTGGACCGACACTCTCGCCGAAGCCGCCGGGACGGCGGTCGGCCTGCGGTCCGGAAAGGTTCCCGCGCCGGCGGAATTCGACAAATCGCTTTTGGCCACCCTGCCCAAAAAGGGGAGTTCCCTGCTCGGCCTCTACACGGGCGGCACCCTGATGCACGAGAGCGAACTGATTCTGAAGCGGTTGGCGAAGAAATCGCCGTTCGCCAGCCATCTGGTGGATCTGGGCGACGACCAGTACACGGCGGGACGCCCCCATCCGATGATCGATCCCGCGCCACGGGTCGAATGGCTGGAAAAGCTGGCGGACGATCCGCGGGTCGGCGTTCTTCTTCTCGATTTCGTGCTCGGCCACGGCTCGCACATGGATCCGGTCGGGCAGCATTTGGAGGCGTTGGCGAAGGCGAGGGCGGCGTTCGCCGCGTCCGGCCGCGAACTTCGGGTGATCGCGGCGGTGATCGGCGCCAGCGGGGATCCGCAGGGCTACGATTCGCAGATAAGCAGGCTGAAACAGGCCGGCGTGACCGTATTCGAAACCAATTCCGAAGCCGCCCTGTTCGCCGCCATGGCGGCGAACCCGGAAGCGGCCGAAGCGATGATGGAGGGCTGATTGATGGAATTCGCCATTTCCCTGCCGGAACGGCCGGCCGTGGTCAACATAGGTCTGGAATCCTTTATTCCGGCGCTGCATGCCCAGAACGTGAAATGCGTGCAACTCGACTGGAAGCCCTCCTTCGGCGGCAACGCCGCCCTGGCCGGGATGGTCGCCAGGATGGACGACAAGGACGCGGGCATCGGCGCCGCCAACCGGGAGGCGCTCAGGCGCATCCAGGAGAGCGGGGCGGTGCTGGTCGATATCCGGAAAGCCGTCGACGTTATTCCCGGCATGACCGAGCGCAGCATTTTCCACGCCGGCGCGCCGGTGGAGTGGGACAACATGTGCGGTCCCATGCGCGGCGCCATAACCGGCGCCTGCCTGTACGAGGGCTGGATCAAGAAGCCCGAGGATGTGGCCGCCTTCGCCAAGTCGGGGGAGGTCAAGTTCGATTCCGCCCACCATCATCGTTCCATCGGTCCGATGGCGGGCATTATCACTCCGTCGATGCTGGTTCACGTGGTCAGGAACGAGGCCTATAACATCGAGTGCTATTCCACCCTGTACATGGGCATCGGCAAAGTGCTCCGCCACGGCGCCTTCAGCCAGGAAGTCATCGACAAGCTGATCTGGATGAACAGCGAACTCGGCGGCGTGCTCAAGAAAGCCATTCTCCGCTCGGGCGGAATCGACATCAAGGCCATCATCGCCCAATCGCTTCAGATGGGGGACGAGCTCCACAACCGGAACAAAGCCAGCAACGCGCTCTATCTGACCGAACTGGCGCCGCATATCGTCAGCGTCGCCGACACGCCGGCCCAGGCGGAAAAGGTCATCCGCTTCATCATCGACGCGCAGCATTTCATACTCAACAGCGTCATGGCGAGCTGCAAGGCGATGCTCAGCGCCGGCAACGGCATCGACAAGTCGACGGTCGTCACCGCCATCGCCCGGAACGGCTACCAGACCGGCATTCAGGTGAGCGGCCTCGGCAGCGAATGGTTCACCGCCCCGGCGCCGAAGATCGACGGCGTCTACTTCCCCGGCTACACGGCGGACGACGCCAACCGGGACATCGGCGATTCGGCCATCACCGAGACGATTGGCTTGGGCTCCCTCTCCATGGCCACCGCACCGGCGGTCGTCAAATATGTGGGCGGAACGACCAAATTCGCCACCGAGACCACGATGAAGCTTTATGAAATTTGCGTCGGCGAGCACAACACCTTCCAGATACCCAACCTCAACTTCGCCGGTTCGCCGTTCGGCATCGACATCCGGAAAGTCGTGCAGACCGGCATCACCCCGGTGATAAACACGGGCATTTCCCACAAAAATCCCGGCATCGGGCAGATTGGCGCCGGCCTGACCGCCGCGCCGCTGGAATGCTTCGTCAAGGCGGTTCAGCGGTACGACGAGAAATACCGGTAGGGAAGGATTGGGAAAAACGGGAGTTGTTTCCAAATAGTGCGCGTCGAAATCAACAACCGGGCAGGCGGGTTCCTCGCGGTTCCCGCCTCCCGCATTACAGTGAAGTGCTCAAGGGGAATTCTATGGGCAAGAAAAATCCGTTGGCCATTGTCGCTTTTGGCGGAAATGCGCTTATTCCCGACGCCAACCATCTCGCCGTCCACGATCAATACCCGATTGTCAGGGAGATTTCCAAAACAATCGCCGATATGGTGGAGTCGGGCTGGAACGTTCTCATCACCCACGGGAACGGCCCGCAGGTCGGCGTCGTCATGAGGCGGACCGAACTGACCCTCCCGACCATCGCGCCGTTGACGCTGGACTACGCCGTTTCCAATACCCAGGGTACCATCGGCTACATGTTTTCGGTGTCCCTGTTCAGCGAATACCGGAAAAGGGGGATACAGCGCCAGGCCCTGGCCATGATCGGCCAGACCCTGGTCGACAGGAACGATCCCGCCTTCGCCAATCCGACCAAACCCATCGGATCATGGTATGCGAAGGAAGAGGCGGAAGAACTGGCCAGGAAGAACAATTGGACAATTGTCGAAGACGCCGGACGCGGCTGGCGGCGGATCGTTCCCTCCCCCCGTCCGGTCGGCATCGTTCAGCTTCCCGCCATCCGGGCGCTTATGGAGCAGAACTTCACCGTCGTCACCGTCGGTGGCGGCGGCATACCGGTAATCATGAATGACGAAGGCGAACTGGTCGGGGTCGAAGCGGTCATCGACAAGGATTTCGCCTCGAGCCTGCTTGCCCGGGAACTGGAGGCGGATCTCCTCATATTCCCGACCGGGGTCGAACGGGTGGCGGTTCGTTTCAACAAGTCGGACCAGCGCTGGCTCGATCAATTGACTCTGGCCGAGGCGGAACGTTATTGCCAGGAAGGCGAATTTCCCAAAGGCAGCATGCTGCCGACGATTCGCGCGCTCATGGAATTCGTCTCCGCCACCGGCAACGCCGGCGTCATCACCAGCCTTCCCAATCTTGACAAGGCGCTTCGGGGCGAAGCGGGAACGCGCCTGATCCCTTGATAAGGATGATGCATGTCAGTCATACGATCGGTTATCCGTCCGGACAATTACCGCGATTCGATTTTCCTCATGACCCTTTCCGCCCAGGCGACCAGGGAAAGCGGGGCGGAAGCGGTGTCGGCCATGATGGCGACGGACAGGAACAAGGATTTATTCGAGGCGTCGGGCCTGATGACTCCGGAAATAGCCGCGGCCCGGCCGAACGATCTGGCCATCGCCATCAAGGGCGACGGCCGGACGGCGGACAAGGCGGCCGCCGCCGTTGCCAGTCTTCTCGACGCCGCACCGACGGGAAGGACGGCGGTTCGGGGCGGAAGCGAAATTCCGCGTCGGCTCGGACAGGCCAAAAAAGCCGATCCCGCCCTCAATCTCGCGCTGATCTCCGTCGCCGGCGATTACGCCCGCTACGAAGCGGCCCAGGCCATCGGCGCGGGGATGGACGTGATGCTGTACAGCGACAACATCTCCATCGCCGACGAGCTGGCCCTAAAGCGCATGGCGAACAAAAAAGGCTTGCTGGTCATGGGGCCGGACTGCGGCACCGCCATCGTCAACGGTGCGCCGCTGGCATTCGCCAACCAGGTGCGCCGGGGGCCGGTCGGCATGGTCGCTGCTTCGGGAACCGGTTTGCAGGAGGTCGCCTGCCTTCTCGACCGCATGGGCGTCGGCGTCAGCCAAGCCTACGGCACCGGCGGCAGGGATCTCAAGGACGATATCGGCGGCGTCACCGCCTTTGCC
>JAVBRW010000085.1:0-2699 GCA_031547475.1 Planctomycetota bacterium | reverse complement strand
GATAGAAAAGTAAAATGTGGTCTTCGTCTTGATTGTGAATTGTGAATTATGCAAAAAACGCTTCCGCCAGCGCCATTCCCGAAAGCTGCTTGTCGCCCCGGTAGACGCGCATGCAGCCGGGCGAAATCTCATCCACCAGCGTTATCTCCCCCTTGTCGCCGCAGCGGCCGAATTCCATTTTCATGTCGTAGAGGGCGAGGCCGCGCTTTTTCATCTCGGCGTCGATCATGCCGCACACCGAACGCGCCATTTCGCGCTGGCGGGCGTATTCCGCCTCGGTCATGATGCCGAGGGCGGCGAGCGTTTCGGAGGTGGCCAGCGGGTCGCCCCGCTCGTCGTCCTTGATGGTGAATTCGACCAGCCGGTCCAGGGGCGTGCCGTCCTTAATGTAATCGCCGTAGCGGCGGATGAAACTGCCGGTCGCCACTTGGCGGACAATCACTTCCACCCCTTTCCCGAACATCCTCGCCGGTTGGACGGTCATGGTGCCGGCCGACAGATCGGACGCGATGAAATGCGTCGGCAGGCCGGCGGCGCGGAACAATTCGAAAAAGTGGCTGGTCATCCGGAGGCAGGCGGCGCCGATGCCGGCGATTTTGCCGATGACAGTGTTGGCGCCCGGATCGACGGTGCCGTCGGCGTGGCCGGTGACATCGTCCTTGAAACGGAGCAGAATGTTGCCGTCGGAAAGGCGGTAGACGTCCTTGGTCTTGCCGCTGCGGATAAGCTGGGCGTTGGCTGTCATGGCGTTCTCCTATGCGAAAAGTGAGGACGTATTTTGAAGGGTGGCGGGCTGATCGTCAAGGGAATTTGCAGCTGAAGTTTTGCGAATTGGGAATTCAGCTTCGGTACAATAAGAAAAACACTCCAATACCGTCATCCCGGCGGTAGAAACCTTCAACCGGGGCATGAACGCATTAAAGCCGGGACCCAAATTGTTGTCGTACGCTGCATGGCGTTTTCCCCTGTCGTAACGTATTGGATCGGGCTACAGCATAGGATTGACAATTTGGGTCCCGGCTTTAAATCGTTCGGGGTGCTGCATGCGCTTCCCCGCCGGGATGACGATGGTGTGGTGTTTTTTCTTGTTGTTTCTTTGTTGAGTTACAAATTCTCTCATCCATCGCGAAATACAAAAAATACGCCACCGCCAGCAAATCGGCGCAGCCGCCCGGACTGAGCCGGCGCCGGATGAAACGCGCGTCCAGTTCGCGCGCGAACGCGAGCAATTCCGCCGGTTCCCCGTCCTTTTCGAGAAAAAGGCGCACCTCCTCCTGCACCGACCGGAGCGTGTCCAGGTCGGTACGGGAAATCATGTTGGTGTCGGGAACATGGGCGAGGAGATGGAGCAGCGCGATGACGCCGGCGTCGTTCAGATGGCAGCCCCGCATGGCGGCGCGGCGGAGCGCGGGATAGCCGTGCCGGCGAACGTGCGGATAGCCGGCGGCCGCTTCGCCGCGAATGCCGGTGAGGCCGTATTTGCCGAACACTTTTTCGCCGTGGGTCGTGTCGTCGGCGCCGTGGTCGCGCCGCAGTTCGTCCGGCGTGTTGGCGGCGATTTGGCCGCACAGATCGAGCAGGGTGTCCGCCGTCAGCGGCAATTGGCGCGCGCGGACCATGCCCATGGCGGCGCACAGAATGCCCATCGAAAAAATCAGCCCCTTATGGGTGTTGACCCCGCCGGTGGCGGCGAACATCCTGTCCTCCGCCATCTGCCCGGGATGGCGGAGCCAGGGCAGCATGCGGCACGCCTCGCCCGCGTAGGCCAGGCCCTGCCGGGTCAAATCGCGGAAATAGGGGGTGAGGACGACCGAACTGTCGATAAAGGTGAAGTTGTCCATGTCGGCGTGCGAGCCGTTGTTGGCGCGGTCGACCAGGCCCGGTTTCGGCGTGGCGCTTACTTCGTACAACAGCGCCCGGGTCGCCATGGAGGCGACCCGGTCGGCGAATTCGGCGTCGAAATGATCCTTGATCAAGCGGGCCGTGCGCCACGCCAGTTCCTCTGCCGAATGGGCGCGGCTGCGGGCGCATTCCCACACCGGCTTTCCGCACACCAGGCACTGGCGCTCGGGCCGGCCGGCATCGCTTCCCCTGAGCGCGGCGCCATCGCTGTCCAGCACGTCGATATCGTACAGGCGGCCGAGGCCGTGGCCGTTTTCCACCAGCATGGCGATGTTTTTGACTTCCGCCGCCGGCGCGGCGCCGGCGAGGCGGGCTTCGAAACCGGTGTCGGCGATGTCGATTTCCCGGTGCGGGACGGGGAATTTCGCCCGCGCGAGCTGGCGTTCGACAATGTCCATGCCTTCGTCGAACGCCTGGCGGGCGAGCGGGTAGGCTTTGTAGGCGCCGGGGATGTTGAGGGTGAAGCTGATCAGGGTTGTTTTGAACTGTGCGATCAGTTCGCGCTGCCGCGCCGCGCGGCGCTCGCGGGCGGCGAGCATGGCGTCAAGGGTGATGGGCGTGGAGGAGGCGAAGAGAGCGGAGAGAGGCATGAACAATCCTTTTTTCTTTTAACATGTCTTCCGGCGGTAGGGGCGGCCCTTGTGGCCGCCCTCGGTTCAATTGCGAATACCGCTGTGCCGCGATGCAAAACCTTTGCGCAGTACGCCGGCCACAGCCCCGCGCCGCAACGTGGTCTCCCCTTGAACCGCGGGCGGCCACAAGGGCCGCCCCTTGGGATGGTGCGTTTGCTCACGCCT
>JAVBRW010000130.1:0-10946 GCA_031547475.1 Planctomycetota bacterium | reverse complement strand
ACCCGACCCTTCGGGCCCCGGGCAGGATCCGCCGGGGCTTCCGGACCTTTTCTTTGGAAAGGAACGGGGATGTTCATTGGATTCGCTTTTCCTCCTTGACACTTCGGCGCGCATGGAGTACTTTGAAGATGTCGGATATCTAACCTTTGAGAGCGATCATGAAAAACCAGGTCAAAGGTGCCGCGCTACGGGTCCTCATCCAGGACGAAATCAAAAAAATCATCACCGACAACAATCTCCGCCCCGGAGATTTCCTGCCTCCCGAAGGCCAGATAGCCAGCGCCTTGGGCGTCAGCCGCGGTTCGGTGCGCGAAACCGTCAAGTCGATGGAATCGCTCGGGATCGTCGAAGCGAAACACGGCGAAGGGATTCGGGTGCGCGAATTCAACTTCGACGCCATTCTCGGCTTTCTTTCATACGGGTTGGTGTTCCAGCCCTCGCGCGTTTCGGAGATTCTCCAGACCAGGGAATGGCTGGAGGAGGCCGCCATCATTCCGGCCGCCGCCTCGATAAGCGAAGAGCAGTTGGACGCGCTGGACGCGCTGCTGCTCCGATGGGAGGCGAAGGTGAAGGCCGGCCGTCCCGGCGGCGAGGAGGACAGGGAATTCCACCGGCGGTTGTACGCGCCGCTGGAAAACGGCTCGCTCATAAGCCTGATCGACGTCTTCTGGGTCGTCTACAACTCGCTGGAGACGGTAACCATCCAGGCCGACGCCGACCCGTCCCTGACCGTACGGAACCACCGCGACATCTACAACGCATTGCGCCGCCGCGACGCGGCGCTGGCGCAGAAATGTTTGAATCGGCATTTTCGGAATATCGAGCAACGCATCCGTTCCGCCGTGAAAAACGGGTTGATCTCCACAAAACGAAAGAAAGTGGGGAAAAAAGATGGCAGGCAGTCCGCTTCTTGATGTCCGCAATCTCACCACGCGTTTCTATTCGGACGGCGCGACCATCCACGCCGTGAACGGGATTTCGTTTTCCCTCGACGGCAGCGAATCGATGGCGATTGTCGGGGAGAGCGGCAGCGGAAAATCGGTCTCCATGATGTCGTTGATGCGGCTCGTCCGGGCGCCGGCGGGGCGGGTGGAAGCGGGCGAGGCATGGTTCGAGGGCCGGAATCTCCTGGCGCTGTCCGAAGAGGAAATGCGCGGCATGCGCGGCCGGCGCATCGCCATGATTTTCCAGGACCCGATGACCGCCCTCAATCCGGTGCTGACCATCGGCCTCCAGATGACCGAAATGATTATGCCCCATCTCGGGCTGAACGAAAAGGCCGCGCGCGGCCGCGCGGTGGAAATGCTTTCCCTGGTCGGCCTGGCCAAGCCGCGCGAACGATTGGACGATTATCCCCACCAGTTCTCGGGCGGGCAGCGGCAGCGCATCATGATCGCCATGGCGCTGTCCTGCAATCCGTCCCTCTTGATCGCGGACGAGCCCACCACCGCCCTCGACGTCACCGTGCAGGCGCAGATTGTCGAGCTTATCGAACAGTTGCGGCGGAAGCTCGGGATGGCGGTCATCTGGATCAGCCACAATCTCGGGCTGGTCGCGGGGGTGGTCGACAAGGTGGTCGTCATGTACGGCGGGCATATAGTCGAATCGGCTCCGGTCGACGAGCTGTACGAGAATCCCCGCCACCCCTACACGCAAGGGTTGCTCCGGGCGATTCCCCGCATGGACGGGCGCCTTCAGGGGCGGCTGGTTTCCATCGACGGCATGCCGCCGGACTTGCGCCAGCCGCCGGTGTCGTGCGCTTTCGCGCCGCGCTGCCCTTCGGTCATCGATCATTGCCGGCAGGAGCTTCCGACGCTTTCCGACTGCGGCGCGGCGCGATCCGCGCGGTGCTGGCGCCTTGGCGAGAATTTGCGCAATTTCGCCTGAAGGGAACAGAATGGTATCCTCAGGACAACCCCTCGTCGAAGTCGCGGATCTGAAAGTGCATTTCCCGATCCGCCGCGGCCTGCTGAAGCGCCAGGTCGGCGCCGTTCGCGCGGTGGACGGCGTATCGCTTTCAGTCATGCGGGGCGAAACGCTCGGTCTGGTGGGCGAGTCGGGCTGCGGCAAATCGACCACCGGCCTCGCCATGTTGCGCCTTTTGGAAACCACCGCCGGAGAGATCCGCTTCGACGACAGGAATCTGGCCGCGCTGGACGAGCGGTCGCTCCGCAGCGCCCGCCGCCATATGCAGATGGTGTTCCAGGACCCGTATTCGTCCCTGAATCCGCGCATGACCATCGGCAGTATCATTATCGAACCGTTGAACATCCACCGCATCGGATCGTCGTCCGAGCGCCGCGAACGCGTGCAGGAACTGATGCGGCTGGTCGGGCTCAACCCCTCGTTCATCAACCGCTATCCCCACGAATTCTCCGGCGGCCAGCGCCAGCGCATCGGGCTGGCCCGCGCGCTGGCCACCCGTCCGTCCTTCATCGTCGCCGACGAGCCCATCTCCGCCCTCGACGTTTCCATCCAGGCGCAGGTGGTCAACCTCATGGCCGATCTGCGGGACAAGCTCGATCTCACCTACGTGATGATCTCGCACGATCTGTCCATGGTCCGTTATATCAGCGACCGCGTCGCCGTCATGTATTTGGGGCGCATAGTCGAGATAGGCAGGCTCGCGCCGGTTTTCGACACGCCGCGCCATCCCTATACCGAAGCGTTGCTGTCCGCCATCCCGCTGCCGGATCCGAAGCGCGAGCGCAGCCGCAAGCGCATCGTACTCGCGGGAGATATCCCCAATCCCGCCAACCCGCCTTCCGGTTGCCGTTTCCATCCGCGCTGCCGGAAAGCCAGCGAAGTGTGTCGTGAAGTCGATCCTGTCCTGCGCCCGGTCGATCCGGGCGATGCGGAACATTTGGCGGCATGTCACCACGCGTGAGGGTTTCTTTTTTATCGGCGCTTTGAGGAGAATTGTCATGAAGAAAAAACACCTGTTTTGCTTCGCGGCCGGTTTGCTCATGCTTTTTATGCTGTCGTCGGCGGCGTTCGCGCAATCGTCCGGCGACAAGGTGGTTCGGCAGGCGTTCCGCACCGGCTGCATGATGGGATCCCTCCACACCACCTGCGGCCGCAAGCTTGACGAAACCGTCCTGCAGGGCCTGGCGCACATCAACTGGAAGGGCGACGCCGTCCAGCCGCTCCTGGCCGAGTCGTGGAGCACGCCGGACAACGGCCAGACCTGGATTTTCAACCTCCGGAAAGGCGTGAAATGGCATGACGGCAAACCCTTCACCGCCGACGATGTGGTGTTCTCCTACAACCTGTACGTCGATCCGGCCGCCGCCTCCATCTACGCCAACAACCTGACCGACATCAAGGGCTACGACGATTTCCGCGGCGGCAAGGCGACCAGCCTCGCGGGCGTTTCGAAAATCGACGACAACACCGTCAAGATCGAACTGAACGGCCCGCGCCCGCTGTGGGTCGAACTCAAGCAGATTTACGTCACCATTCTCCCGAAGCACATTCTGGGCGACGTCAAGCCGTCGGAAATCCAGCGCGCGCCCTACTGGATGAACCGCGTCGGCACCGGTCCGTTCAAGTGGTCGAAATACGTTCCGGATCAATATGTCGAACTGGTCAGGAACGACGACTATTTCCTCGGGAAACCCAAGCTCGACCGCATGATTTTCCGCATCTTCGCCGACATTCCGAGCATCATCAACGCCCTCTCCGCCAACGAACTGGATATCATGTCCTACGAAGGTGGCGGCGTTCCGGTCAGCGATATCGAACGTTTGCAGAAAATCCCGACCCTCACCGTTCTGCCGAACCTCGATTCCGGCCTCCCGACCTATCTCCAGTTCGATATCGGCAAGCCGTTCCTGAGCGACGCCCGCGTCCGCCAGGCCATGATTTACGCCATCGATCGCGAAAAAATCATCAACACCATCAAGAAGAAGACCGGGACGATCTCGAACTCTTTGTTCCCGCAGCCCTGGGCCATCGCCCCGGACCTGATGCCCTACAAATACGATCCGGCCAAGGCCAAGGAACTCTTGAAGGAAGCCGGGTGGGACTCCTCCCGCAAGGTCGATTTCATCTACTACTACGCCGACCAGGTCAACAAGGACACGGTCACCGCCATCCAGGCCTATCTCGCCGCCGTCGGGGTGAACATTGTCCCGCGCCTGCTGAACCCGGCCGAAATCGAAGCCGTTTACAATGATAAGGCGTTCGAGATGGGCTATTTCGCCACCGGCCTCGGCCTCGACCCGTCGGTGGGTTCGCTGACCAGCGGCTGCGGGGCGCAGCTCGCCTTCGGCTACTGCAACAAGGAAGTCGACGATCTGTACGTCAAGGGCCTGAGCGAAGCGACGCGGGAAAAGCGCGCGCCCTACTACCACGCCATTTCCAAGATCCTGAACAAGGACGCGTTCCGCGGCTGGCTGTGGTTCGAAGTGCGCCCGCTCGCCTTCAACAACCGCGTCATCGGCCCGATCGAACACTACTCCGACATGTCGACGCTGATCTTCAACGTGCCGGTGTACAACGAAGTGGAAAAGTGGGATATCAAGTGATTGGATGCGAGTGCGCCGGAGGAATCGGGGGACATGATGTTTATTTGCCGGCAGTATGGCAAATAAATTTCGTGTCCCCTGATTCCGGTTCCTCACCGAGAGGCGTTCGGAAGGAATCGGATTCAAATATGGCACAACAAGGAAAAACACCACAACACCGTCATCCCGGCGGTACGAACCTCCAACCGGGGCAAGAACGCATTAAAGCCGGGACCCAAGTTGTTGTCGTACGCTACAAAATATTTTCCTCTGTCGTACCGCAGTGGATCGGGTTACAGCAAAGGCTTCGCAACTTAGGTCCCGGCTTTAAAACGTTCGGGATGCTGCATAGGTTTTCCCGCCGGGATGACGGTGTTGTAGTGTTTTTCCTTGTTGTATCTTTGTTGAATAGAAAATTGCACAACGTCCAATTGGAAGAGAACACTTGTTTACCTATATTCTCCGACGCCTGATCATCAGCGTTCCCATCCTGATCGGCATCACCATCCTCGTGTTTTACGTCGCCTCGAAAATGCCGGGCGACGCGGTCCTCGCCATGATTTCGACCGACACGCCGCAGGCGGAGGACCTCATCCGCTTGCGCCGGGGACAACTCGGCCTGGATCTGCCGCTCTATGTGCAGTACCTCCGCTGGATGGGGCAACTGGTCCAGGGCAACCTCGGCTTTTCCTTCCAGACCGGCGAGAAAGTCCTCGACATGCTGTTCGTCCGCATTCCGGCCACGGGCCAGCTCATGGGGATGGCCCTTCTCTTCGCCATCGTTTCCGGCGTGGTTCTCGGCGTCATTTCCGCGATGAGGCAGTATTCCAAGCTCGATTACCTGCTCACCTTCACCACCTTCGCCGGCATTTCGGTGCCGGATTTCTTCCTCGGCATGCTGCTCATTTATTTCTTCGCGCTCAAATTGCACCTGTTCCCCACCTCCGGCATCGGCACCGCCGGCGAGGCATGGTCGCTGGTGGACAATCTGCGCCATCTCGTCCTGCCCGCCTTCGCGCTCGGGCTGGTGCGCACCGCCACCTTCATGCGCTACACCCGGAACAGCATTCTCGAAGTCATGAACAACGATTACGTGCGCACCGCGCGCGCCAAAGGGCTGCGGGAACGGATTGTGGTCGTCCGCCACATCCTGCGGAACGCGCTTATTCCGGTCGTCACCGTCATCGGCTTCACCCTGCCGGTGCTGTTCGGCGGATCGGTCATTATCGAAATGATTTTCCAATGGCCCGGCATCGGCCTGATGTTCATCAGCGCCGTCACCATGCGCGACTCGCCGGTCATCATGGGTTACGTGCTTTTTTCCGCCGTGCTGGTGCAGGTGTGCAATCTGCTCACCGACATCGCGTACAGCGTTCTCGATCCGCGCATCCGTTATGACTGAACTTTCCATGGAAACAGCATTATGACCGCCACAACCGTTGCGCAAGAAACTCTCCAGGTGGGCGAAAGCCTGTGGGACAAGGCGCGCCGACGCTTTTTCCGACACAAGCTCGCCCTGTTCGGCCTTGTCGTCCTTTCCATCATGGTGTCGCTGGCGATTCTCGCGCCGTGGATACAGCGCTATTCCCCCATCGAACTGAACCTGGACGCCATGAGCCAGGCGCCGTCGGCCGAACACTGGCTCGGCACCGACACCACCGGCCGGGACGTCTGGGCGCGCATCGTGCACGCCGGCCGCGTCTCGTTGTCGGTGGGACTGGTGGCGGTGGCGATTTCGACCTGCGCGGGCATTGTCATCGGCAGCATCGCCGGCTACGCGGGCGGCCGGACGGACATGGTGCTGATGCGCCTGACCGACATGGTCATGGCCTTCCCGTCCCTGGTCATGATTATCACGGTCGCGTCGGTCCTGGGCCCGAGCATGTACAACACCATGCTGGTCATCGGCGGCCTGACCTGGCCCGGCATCGCCCGCCTGGTGCGCGGGCAGTTCCTGTCGTTCCGCGAGCAGCAGTTCGTGCTGGCCGCCCGATCCATCGGCGTGCCGCCGTGGCAGATAATGGTCCGCCACCTGTTCCCGAACGTGGTGGGCACCGTCACCGTCGCCGCCACCTTCGGCATGGCCAACGCCATTCTGCAGGAAGCGTCCCTGTCTTTCCTCGGCCTCGGCGTGCAGGCGCCGACGCCAAGCTGGGGCAACATGCTCCAGGACGCGCAATCCCAGACCATTCTCGAAGGCGCGCCGTGGCTGTGGATTGCTCCCGGGCTCATGATCGCGCTGGCCGTCCTGAGCATCAATTTCATCGGCGACGGTTTGCGGGACGCGCTCGATCCGCGTTCGACACTGTAAAGGCTCCTACTGGATACGCCTATCAACCATAAAAGGAATTTTCCATGAAAACCCCATTCTCGATGCAAGGACTCATCCCCGCCGCTTTCACGCCCATGCGCGAAGACTGCCGGATCAACCTCGACGCCGTTCCGGCGGTGGTGGACAACGCCGTCCGCACCAAGGTGTCGGCCCTGTTCGTCTGCGGCACGACCGGCGAGAGCGCCTCCCTCACCACGCCCGAGCGGAAAGCGGTTCTCGAAGCGTTCATCGCCGCTTCCGGCGGGCGCATGCCGATCATCGCCCATGTCGGGCATGCCTCGATTGCCGATTCGCGGGAGCTCGCCGCGCACGCGCAGGACAAGGGGGCGGTCGCCATTTCCGCCTACGCGCCTTTCTTCTTCCGTCCCGGAACGGTGGCCGAACTGGTCAACTGCATGGCCGTGATTGCCGACGCGGCGCCGGAGCTGCCGTTCTATTATTACCACATTCCCCACATGACGGGCGTGTCCCTCGACATGGTCGAGTTTTTGCGCCAGGGCGGACCGCGCATTCCCACCCTGGCCGGCATCAAGTACACGGCGCCGACCCTGTACGAGTTCCAATCCTGCGCCGCGCTGGAAAACGGCAGGTTCAACATGCTGTTCGGCACCGACGAAATGCTTATCGCCGCCCTGGCGGCGGGCGCCAAGGGCGCGGTCGGCAGCACCTACAATATCGCCGCTCCGCTCTACCACGAAATCATCCGCGCCTTCAACGCCGGGGAGATCGAGAAGGCGCGGGAGCTGCAACTGGTTTCCGTCCGGCTGGTGGAGGTTGCCAAACAATACCGCCCCCTGCCTGCATTGAAAGCGATGATGGAGATCGCCTGCGCCGATTGCGGCCCCACCCGCCTGCCGCTCGTCGCCATGAGCCGGAAGGAGCGCGATCAAATGAAAACGGAGCTGGAAGCGCGTGATTTTGTGCGTTGGATGCGGTAAAGCGCGGAATTCCTTTTCCGATGCGCGCTCCGGTCCGGTATACTTGCGGTTTTCCGGAAACAAGGAGAGCGCGTGTGGACATCGCCCTGCTGATCGCCCTGATACTCCTCAACGGCATTTTCGCCATGTCGGAAATCGCCCTGGTCACGGCCAGGAAAAGCCGCCTGCAGCGCATGGCCGAGGAAGGCGACAGCGGAGCGCGGACGGCCGTCCAACTGGGCGACAACCCGACCCGCTTCCTCTCGACCATCCAAATAGGCATCACCGCCATCGGCCTGCTGAGCGGCATTGTCGGCGAAGCGGCGCTGTCGGTGCCGCTGGCGCGGGCGCTGGCCGGGGTTGGGCTGTCGGCGCGGGCGGGCGATGTGCTTGCCACCGCCCTGGTCGTGGCGGCCATCACCCTCTTTTCCATCGTCATCGGCGAACTGCTCCCGAAGCGCATCGGCCAGTTCAATCCGGAAGGCATCGCCCGCGTCATCGCGCGGCCGGTCGCCGTCCTGTCGCAACTGGCGCGGCCGTTCGTCTACATTCTGTCCGTCTCCACCGACGGCCTCCTGCGCCTACTGGGAAAGAAAGCCACGGGCGACAACGATCTCACCGAAGAGGACATCCACGCCATGCTGGCCGACGGGTCGGAGGCGGGCGTAATCGAAAAAAACGAGCACGAAATGCTGCGGAACGTTTTCCGCATGGACGACCGGCCGATTTCGACCCTGATGACGCCTCGGAGCGAAGCGGTTTTTCTCGATCTGGACGACACGCTGGAACAGTCCATAGCCGCGCTGATCGCGTCCAACCACTCCCGCTTCCCCGTGTGCAAGGGCGGGATGGAGAATGTGGTCGGCGTCATTTCCGCCAAGCGGCTGTTGAAATTGTATGTGGAATCCGCAACCGGGAAAATCGAGGAAAACCTCTATCCCGCCGTCTATGTTCCGGAGACCATGACCGGCATGCGGCTCTTGCAGCAGTTCCGCGTGTCCGGAGTGAAAATGGTTTTCGTGTCGGACGAATACGGGGAAGTGGTGGGCCTGGTCACCATCCAGAACCTTCTGGAAGCGCTGGCGGGCGAGTTCAAGCCCCGCGATCCGGAAGACGTGTGGGCGGTGCAGCGCGAAGACGGCTCGTGGCTTCTGGACGGGCTCATACCGATTCCCGAACTTATGGATCGCCTTGCCCTGAAAACACTCCCCGGCGAGCAGAAAGGCCGCTACAACACGCTTGGCGGGATGATTATGCTCCTGATTGGCAACATGCCCCGCACCGGCGATGCCGCCATTTGGGAAAACTGGCGCCTGGAAGTGGTCGATCTCGACGGCAACCGGGTGGACAAGGTTCTCGCCAGCCGCATGCCGGATATGGTTCAGTAGGCGATCGGGAATGGGAATTCGGGGACGTGTTGCGCAGTTGGCGATTCAATTGCGTTACGTGTCCCCGAATTCCCGCAATCCCGCAATCCTATGCGGGCAATTCCTTCAAAATCTGGTCGAAATTGGGCTGTTCCGGGATTTCGTGCCGTTTGGTCCACAGCACTTCGCCATCCGGGCCGATCAGGTATTGCTGCCGGCCGGACATCCCCGCCTTCTGGATAAAGCAGCCCAGCGCATCGGCCAACGCGCCATGGGGCCAGAAATCGGCCAGCAACTGCAGCTTTTTCAAGCCGAGGAATTCCGCCCACGCTTTTTTGCAATACTGGTGATCGATGCTCGCGCCGAAAGGAACGATTCCCTTGGCCATGAATTTGTCGTACCGGGCGTCCAAATCCTGCATCTGGACATTGCACACCGATGTCCACGCCAGCGGGTGGAACGAAAGCAGGAATTTTTTGCCCTTGAGATCGGCAAACTTGATTTCCTTGTCACTCTGGTCCTTGAGAACGAAATGGGATATTGACATGATGTCTCCTTTCATGGAGAACGTGATGCGCGGAACGCGACCGGCGAAACTCTTCGATCCCTCACCACTTCATTCAGTTTACCACAGAGTACGCATGGATTCAAGTCGGCTTGGAATTTGACTTAAAGAAATGGCATGATACTATTATTGCAGCAATTGAAAAAATCGCGTACCGCCTCGGCTTCAACCTGTTCATAAGGACCAAACGTGGATCACATCGAAAAAATGCCGGTCAGACTGCGCGTCGCCGATATTATCCGGAAAGCCATTCTCTCCGGCGAATTCGCCGACGGCGAGGCGCTCTCCCTCACCGACACCGCCGCCCGCCTGAAAGTCTCCCGCACGCCGGTTCGGGAAGCGTTCCAACTGCTCGAATCGGAAGGGCTTATCGAACTGCGGATGAACCGCGAAGCCATTGTCCGGAAAATCGACGAGAAATTCGTCACCGATCATTTCGAAATGCGCATCCTGCTGGAAGGGGAGGCGGTCGAACGGGCCATACGGAACCGCATGGATCCGGCGCCGCTCATCGAACTGCAAAACAGCATCACCCGGCCGGACACTCCCCTGACCGCCGCCCTCTACGACAGCTACAACCAGAAATTCCACCAGCTCGTTTGGAAGGCGGCCAACAACGAAAAACTCTACGCCTTCCTCGACTCGCTGTGGAACGGCCCGTCCTACAGCCGCACGGTCGGCAGCAATGTCAACCACGCCCTGTCCGTGGCGGAACACGCGGAAATCATCGCCTGCGTCCAACAGGGAAACGCGGCGGAAGGGCGGAAAGTGATGGATACCCACATGCGCCGGAGCATGGAAATCATACTGGCGACGATTCGGGGCGGGAAGTAGAGCGCCGGAGAAGAATGACGAGAGTGGGGGAGTGCGCTCGTTGACCCAGGCGAAAAGCGGGAAGTTGAGCCGGGGTCCAGCGGGCAAAACATGCGCCATGGAACTGTACTGAGCGGCTATTCCATTCACAACCTGCTGACCAACCTCCTGCCATCGAATTCCAACCGCTTCGGACCGGACAAAATGCGCATGGCCGGATTCGCCTCGATCTCGCTCCGCATGTTTTCCGACACCTCGATGACCGACAGGGCGGACGTGTTTTTGATATGCACCACCCTGACCGACTCCGGCGTCACGTTGTGGCTGGCGCAATAGGCGATGAGAACGGCGTCCCGATCGTCCCGGGCGACCAACGGCAAACGGCTGCCGATCAGGCCGGTGGCGGTGATGGAATTGGTGTAGGTGCTGGAAAAATCCACCTTC
>JAVBRW010000216.1:0-4305 GCA_031547475.1 Planctomycetota bacterium | reverse complement strand
GTTCTGGCCGTCCTGGTTCCAGCGCTGGAGGCTCTTCGTCGGCATGGAGACGCCGATTTTGTCGCCTGCTTCGCAGGTCGCGCCGACAAGCAGGCCGCACAGGGCGAGGAACAACGGGGCGACGAATACGTTCAACAAGTTCTTCATGGCATCCGCTCCTTTTGCATAACATCAGTATCATATGGCAAAATGCGAGCACAGTCGGCATCCATACGCCAGGACCGCTCGGGTTCCACGATAACGATGTCTGAGTGGCGGGTACCAAAGAGTGGGCAGTTGGCGCTTGCCGGTAGACGAGCAGGGGACGCTCAGACGGAAAAAGAGGTCATTAGTAAATGATGTACGAGAATCAAATATTACCTCCGGAAAAAGAGGTCATCAATAAATGATGTACGATAATCAAATAATACCTCAAATTTTCGCCAACGCAACTTCTTTTTTTATTTTTTCCTCGCATTATTTTATGTCCAGATAGATGTTTTTTTAAAGAATGCAAAAGAAATATGGCACGATCCGTCAAGTTGATGTATACTGACATAGAATAGTTCGTTTGCATCAAATTTTGATGTATTTCCATCAATGAGGTTCTTCATGATAAAGCCTACGATTCATGATGTCGCCCGCACCGCCGGGGTGAGCGTCGCCACCGTCGACCGGGTGCTGAACAACCGCCCGGGCGTGCGGGCGATCACCGGCAAGAGGGTCCACGACGCCATGCGCATGCTTAATTACAAGCCGAACGCGTTTGCGGCGAAACTCTCCAAATCGAAGGTGTACCGGTTGCTTTTCATCGTCCCGGGCGGCGGCAATTTGTTTATGGACCAACTGGTCGCGGAAATAGAGGCGACCGCCGAAACCGCCAAGGCGGAGAGCATTTTCATTGAAATGCAGCAGGTCCCGGCATTCGACGGCTTTGCCCTGGCCACGCTGCTCGACAGCCTTTCGCCCGATCGGTGGGACGGCGTCGCGGTGGTGGTTCCCGACTTGCCGCACGTTCGCCAATCGATTGACAGGTGTATTGAAAAGGGCATACGGATCATCACCCTGGTTTCCGATCTCCCGTCGTCGAAGCGTTCGTTCTATGTCGGCATCGACAACATCTCCGCCGGGCGCGTCGCCGGGCGGCTGCTCGGGAAGTTCACCTGCGGGAGAGCGGGAAAATTGGCCGTCATTCCCGGCTCGTTGACCTTGAGCGACCACATGGAGCGCTTCATGGGGTGCGGGCAGGTTGTGCGCAGCCAGTTTCCGCACCTGGAAATGTTGCCGCCGGTCGAGGGCAGGGACAATGCGGCGGACACCAAGGCGGTGGTGAGCAAGCTGCTGGACGAGCACAAGGAAGGCATTATCGCCATTTACAATATCGGCGCCGGAAACCGGGGGCTCATTGCCGCCGTCGAGCAGAGCGGCCGCAAGAGCGATCTGGTGGTCATCGCCCATGAATTGTCCCGGCATTCCCGGCAGGCGCTCCTGGACGGAACCATCGACGCGGTCCTGAGCCAGGATGCCGAGCGCGAGGTCGAGCGCGCGGTGACGCTGTTGCGGCAACTGTGCGACGGGGAGAAGGACATCAGGAACACGTTTGTGCGCACCGATATTTTTCTGCCCGACAATTTGTAGGGACGGCCGTTGGTTCATATTCCGCCGCTCCGCGTTTTCGCGATCTTGTCGATGTTCAGGCTTCGCGCCATGGCGTCGAAAATCTCCTTGTACGTTCCTTCCATGCGGTAGATGTCCTCGTGGGTGCCCGACTCCACCACCCGCCCGTTTTTCATGACGTGGATGCAGTCGGCGTCGATGATCTGGCTGATGGAATGGGAAATGATGATGACCGTCCTGTCCCGCTTGATCGCGTCGAGGCTGGCCTTGATCTGCTCGGTGGCGATGGCGTCGAGGCTGGCGGTGGGCTCGTCCAGGAAAATGATGGGCGGATCCTTCAAAAACAGCCGCGCAATGGCGATTTTCTGCTGCTGGCCGCCCGACAGGTTGGTCGCCTGGGTGTCGTAGCCTTTCGCCATGGCGGCGACCTGATCGTGGAGGTACGACTTTTTCGCCGCCTCTATCACTTCTTCCATCGAGGCGGCGGGGTTGCCGTAGAGGATGTTTTCCGCCACCGTGCCGTTGAAAATATGGTTTTTCTGGAGGACAAGGCCGATTTTCGAACGGAGGAATTGGGTGTCGTATTCGGCCAGCGGCACGCCGTCCAGCAAGAGCTCGCCCGCATCGGGCAGGTAGAACTTGTCCAGCAGGTTGATGAACGTGCTTTTCCCGGCGCCGGACAGGCCGACCAGCGCGGTGGTTACGCCCGGCTCGATATCGAGGCTGATGTCGTGGAGGGTCGGCGCCTCGTTGTCCGGGTAGGTGAAATACAGGCGGCGGACGGTGAACTCGCCCCGCACCCGATCCGGCTTGAAGCGGCCGGCCGGCTCGATTTGGGCGTCGTCCTTCAGTATGTCGAAAAAGCCTTCGGAATAGATGAGCGCGTCGTTCATCTGATCGTAGATGACGTGGAGCTGGCGGATGGGGGCGGTGACGTTGCCGTAGAGCAGGATGTGGAACATGATCGAGCCGATGGACATGCTTCCCGACAGCACGAACCAGGTGGTGAGGATGATGATGGCGACGACGCCGATCTGCTCGATAAAGCCTTTCAGCCCGTCGAACAGGAAATTGGTGCGGCGGATGGTCATCTGGGCCGAGGTGAGGGTGACCTGCAGATCCATCTGTTTCGCCTCCTCGACATTTTCGCGCAGGAACGACTTGATCACCGGTATGGCTTCGAGAATGCCGAGAATGCCCTGGCTTTTCCGCTCCCGCAGGCGGCGGATGCGGCGCCGCGAGCCGGACACCCGCATCGCCTGGGTGCGGCTGACGTAATAGTAGATGGGCACGGTGAGCATGCCGATCAGGCCGACGTAGAAATTGGCGTTGAACATCATGGCGAGGGCGACGGCCGAGGTGGCGGACAGGGGCAGGATGTCGATGAAGAAATTCTGCACCAGGCGGGTCAGGCTTTCGATGCCCCGGTCGATGCGGGTCTGGAGAATGCCCGGCTGGTTGCCGCCGGTGGAAAAGAAGGCGAGGCGGTAGGTGAGGATTTTCTGGATGACGGTCTGCGCCAGATCCCGCGAAATGTAGATGCGCAGCTTTTCGCCGTAATACTTCTGCCCGAACTGGATGAAGGCGTTCGCCACCTCTTTCCCGACCAGGATGGCCGAGATGACGGCGAGAATGGCGGCGCCCTCTTTCATGCCCTGGTGGTTTTCGACCAGGCCGTTGATGGAATCGACGGTATAGCGGAGCACCCAGGCGTTGACCTGCGCGGCCAGCGAGCCGACGAAGGTCAGGACCAGCGCGAACACCACCAGCCAGCGATAGGGCCGGACGAACGGCCGGATGTTGCGATACAATTCCCACAGAGTCATAGTCGCTCCGTCCCCGCTCTTTTTCCGCCTCCGGAATCATATCCCGAAGGAATCGATGCCGGCGCATGCGAAGTATATCCTTGCTTATGCGCTTGGCGACCAACAAATTAGCCACTCCGGTCGGAATGACGAATTTGTTGGTCGCAAGCGATTCCATGCGCCCGCCCTGCACGAAATACTGTGCGCGATTCCCCCGCCGCCATTCGCGGTGCGCTGTTGCGTTTTTCCGGCGGAAGGGCATAATTGCGGCGAAGGTGGATTTTTCTTGGGTATCTTTTGCTTTTGGAAAGGATGGAACAATGCGCAAACCTTTTATCTGCGGCACCTGGAAAATGTACAAGACCGTGGCGGAAGCGGTCGCCTTCATCAATGAGGCCAAGAGCCTGGTCGCCGGCGCCAGCGACGTCGAAATCGGCATCGGCGCCCCCGCCACCGCCCTCAAGTCCATGGCCGACGCGGCCAAGGGCACCAACATCCAGATCGGCGGCGAAAACTGCTTCTGGGAAAAGGAAGGCGCGTTCACCGGCGAAATCGCCCCCGGCATGCTGGTCGAGGCCGGCTGCTCCTTTGTCATCATCGGCCATTCCGAACGCCGCCAGTATTTCGGCGAGACGAACGATACGGTCAACAAGAAGGCCAAGGCCGCCATCGCCAACGGCCTGACCGTCATCCTGTGCTGCGGCGAAACGCTGCAGGAACGGGAAGCCGGCAAGACCGCCGCCGTCGTCACCGACCATGTCTCGAACGGCCTGGCCGGCTTCACCCCCGCCGAACTCGCCAAGATTGTCATCGCGTACGAACCGGTGTGGGCCATCGGCACCGGCAAGACCGCCACCCCGGAGCAGGCGCAGGAAGTCCACGCCGTCATCCGGAAGCTCCTGGC
>JAVBRW010000159.1:0-3858 GCA_031547475.1 Planctomycetota bacterium | reverse complement strand
ACTGTGCATGAACGAATTCGTCTCGAAGGTTGATCCCGAAGTTGCCGCCGTCCTCGACGCCGAGCTCAGGCGCCAGCGGAACGGCATCGAGCTTATCGCTTCCGAAAACTTCACCTCGCCGGCCGTTCTCCAGGCGCAGGGCTCGTGCCTGACCAACAAGTATGCCGAAGGCTATCCCGGCCGCCGCTATTACGGCGGTTGCGAAGAAGTGGACAAGGTCGAGCGCCTCGCCATCGAGCGGGTGAAGGCATTGTTCGGCGCCGATCACGCCAACGTCCAGCCCCACGCCGGCGCTCAGGCCAACCTCGCCGCCTATTTCGCCCTCGTCGCGCCCGGCGACAAGGTGCTCGGGATGGATCTGACCCACGGCGGGCATTTGACCCACGGCTACAAGCTGAACTTTTCCGGCCGCCTGTACCAAGTCGCCTCCTACGGCGTGTCGAAGGAGACGGAGCGCATCGATTATGACGCGATGGCGAAAACGGCGCGCGAATTCAAGCCGAAGCTGATCATCGCCGGCGCGTCCGCCTATCCCCGCGTCATCGATTTCGCCCGCTTCGCCGAAGTGGCGAAAGAGGTCGGCGCCTTCTTCCTGGTCGACATGGCCCACATCGCCGGCCTGGTCGCGGCGGGTCTCCACCCGAATCCGGTGCCGTACGCCGACATCGTCACCTCGACCGCGCACAAGACGCTTCGCGGCCCGCGTTCCGGTTTTATCCTGTGCAAGGCCGAGCATGCGAAAAAGGTCGATTCGTCCGTGTTCCCCGGTTTCCAGGGCGGTCCCCTCATGCATGTCATCGCCGGCAAGGCGGTGGCGTTCAAGGAAGCGGCCTCGCCGGCGTTCAAGGCGTATATGCAGCAGACGGTGAAGAACGCCGCCGCCATGGCGGAGGAATTCAAGAAAAACGGCTACCGCATCGTCTCCGGCGGCACCGACAACCATCTCATGCTTATCGATGTCAATTCGAAAGGATTGAACGGCCAGGAAGCCGAGGATGTTCTTGCCAAGGTCAATATCACGGTGAACAAGAACCAGATTCCGTTCGACACTCTGCCGCCACTCAAGCCGTCCGGCATCCGCCTGGGCACCCCGGCCGCCACCACGCGGGGGATGAAGGAGGACGCGATGGTGGAGATAGGCCGCGTCATCTGTCAGGCCTTGGAGCGCCGCGACAACGCGACCGAACTGGAAAAGCTGCAGGTGCAGGTCGAGGAGTTGTGCGAAAAATATCCGCTCTATCCCGAGTTGAAATAGCGGAAGGAATTATGGAGAATGGCGATTGGATGACCAATCGCCATTCTGCTTGATTCGCATGAAAGGAAGATTTTCCATGACGGCCAAAACAAAAGATCCGCGACTGATTGTGGATATGAATAGAATTTGCCGCACCAACGGCAGGCTTCCCATTATCGACTACAATGAATTCGAGTCCACCCTGAGCACCGAGGAACGACTGCGCGTTCTTGATAAAATCGATGAATGCAGAGAACGCGGCGATGAGGAGGAAATGGACAAGTGGTATGACAAAATTCCCCTGGCGCCTCATATTGCCATAGGCATGCTGCATGAACGTTGCACCACAATAGAAGAAATCCTTGAGTATAATTTAGCCGACGTGGAGAAATGCTTTGGCAAAGATTGGATTGAGCGCTTCAAGCCGACGCCTGCTGAGAAGGCTAAGAAAAACGCTGGCGACAGAAGTTGGAAGCCTGCGCGACATGATGGCAGGTGATGTTCAATTTGCCGCCCATATGAAAGTGTACAACGAATTATCGGCGTCGCTGAAAGATATCATTGAGTCCTCCAATATTCTACTCATGATCATGGCAGAGCGCTCCATCGTCGAGTATGATCTGAACGAATATTCGCCGAGAAAATTTGCCGAGGACGCCAATAAAAGTGCGGCGGACGATCTGGATGAAATGGAAGAAAAAACGCTGGAAATAGTCAAAAATCCGGCTGAATTCCACCGCATCATGTCATTGGGGACAAGAAAGAGGGATCATAGAAACAATCTGCCCGTCGACGGCATGCGAAAACTGATCGCTTCGCATAAAACAAGATTGAAAAATTTGTACGTCGGCAGGAATAAAGAAGCGGAACCGCAACTGAATTATCTCGACCAACGATACGCCTGCGCCCAGGCCATGGAAAAGGCTTACATGGAAGAACAGCGGCAGGCGTTTGAAGAAGAAGAATTTGACAACGATACGGAGGAAGGCGAAGAGGCATGAGCAAGTACACTATCGTCGCGGCGGACAACATCAAGGGCAGCGGCATTAAATTGTTGAAAAAGCATTTTGGCGAAGATTCCGTCGTCGCCCGGGGGAAATTCGACGAAAAGGAATTGGTGGAAAAGATCGGCTCGTTCGACGCCCTGCTGATCCGGTCCGCCACCACCGTCACCCGGAAGGCGATAGAAGCGGCCGGCAACAAGCTGAAAATCATCGGCCGCGCCGGCGTCGGCACCGACAACATCGACAAGCCCGCCGCCACCGAGCACGGCATCATCGTCATGAACACCCCGTTCGGCAACACCGTCTCGGCGGCCGAACAGACCATCGCCCTCATCTTCGCCTCGGCCCGCAACATCGCCCGCGCCGATCGCCTGATGCAGCAGGGCCAGTGGGAAAAGAAAACGCTGGTCGGCACCGAGGTCATGGACAAGGTCCTCGGCGTCGTCGGCATGGGCAAAATCGGCCAACACGTGGTCAAGGTCATGCAGGCCGCCGGCATGCATGTCGTCGCGTTCGATCCGTTCTTCCCGGCCGAACGGGCGCGGGAACTGAAGGTCGAACTGTGCGCCGACATTGACGATCTGCTGAAACAGGCCGATTTCGTCACCTTCCATACGCCCTTGACCGAGCAGACGCGGAACCTGCTGTCGAAGGAACGCATCGCCAAAATGAAGAAGGGCGCCCGGGTGGTGAACTGTTCCCGGGGCGGCATCATCGACGAGGCAGCGCTGGCCGAAGCGGTCAAGGGCGGCCATGTCGCCGCCGCCGGCCTCGACGTGTTCGCCAAGGAACCGGTGACCGAAGGCCCGCTGTTCGGCATCCGCGACATCACCCTCACCCCCCACCTCGGCGCTTCGACGGAAGAGGCGGAGGAGCGCTGCGGCCTGCAGATGGCGGAACAGGTGATTGCCTATTTTGAAGAGGGGAAAATTCAGAACGCGGTCAACGTCACCTTCTCGCCGGACGAAAGCCTGATCGCCTATGCCGAGCTGTCGGCGTCGATGGGCCGCATCGCCTCGTACCTGGTCAACGCGCCGGTGACCGAGGTCGACATCCGGGTGGGCGGAAAATTCTTCTCCGACAAGGATTGCGGCGTGCTCCGTTCGTCGGCGGTCAAGGGCATACTCGAGCGCTACGGCGTCGAGGGCGTCAACGACATCAACGCCATGTTCCTGGCCCAGCAACGCGGCATCAAGGCCGAGCTCATTCTTGCCAACGGCGGCGCCGACCGGGTGCGGGTCGATCATGTGGAAATCTATGTCCGGGGCACCCAGGACGGCCTCGGCAAGGAGACGCACCTTGCCGGCACCGTCTACCAGGACGGCCGGAAACGCCTTATCCAAATAGACGACGCCGACATCGAGGTGCGCCTCGACGATCACATGGTGTTTCTGCGGTATCCCGACAAGCCGGGCGTCATCGGCCGGGTCGGCACCATCATGGGCGATCACTGCATCAACATAGAAAACATGCAGGTCGGCATTCTCAAGAAACTGAAAAAAGCGTCGATGGTCATCGGCACCGAGGACGCGGTGCCGGAAGCGGTGATAGAACAGATCCGCAAGGACGAGGTCTTGCAGGTGGAGAGAATCTACAATGTCGATCTGGTAGACTAGGGAT
>JAVBRW010000235.1:0-2783 GCA_031547475.1 Planctomycetota bacterium | reverse complement strand
GCGGCCGCTTTCGCGGCAGGCTACGCGGTGATCACGCCCATGCATTACGATTTGACCAACCACGCGTTTCTGGCGAAACTGCGGCGCGAATGGGAAGACTGCCTGACCGTGCGGAAAAATGGGGAGACGGGGATTGAGGGGATTTAAGATTTAAGAAGTGAGATTTAAGATTTATGCCTTCCGCAGCGTTTGGCGCATAGTGCAATGCGATAGGGAATCCGCCGCATTATCGACATTTACATGATATGAGGGAAAAATCTTAAATCTGCAATCTACAATCTTAAATTCAAAATCGGAGGAAGGCCATGTCGACGACCATCGAATTCAAGTACATCAATCCCGAGCTGTACCGCCATCCCCAGGAAAAGGAAGCCAGGGCCAAGCTGGAAAAGATTCCCGGCTTCAACAAGGCGCTGGAAATGATGCCCGAAGGCTACATGTGCAAGGCGGAACGCAGGACGGAAATCGCCTCCATGGCCCGGGTCGGCACCGGCGTGTACGGAAAACTGGCCGACGCCTGGACGTCCGTGCTCCGCCTTTTCGGACTGTCCGGCGGCGTGCCGCTGTTCGTCGCCTCCGACCTCCAGGCGCCGTGGTCGCTCCGGGGCGGCAACGAAAATCCCGCCCTTGTCCTCGACGTCAAGTGTCTCGATCTCCTGGCCGAACGCGAAATGACCGCCCTCCTCGGCATGCAGGCCGGCAATATCCGCCTCAAGAACGCCAGCTACCTGGCGGCGGCCGATTTCCTGCGCTGGCTGTCCGACTTTTCCGGCATCGTCGGCGCCCCGGCGGCCATGCTGGCGTGGGGCATGGAACACTGGCGCCGCTACGCCGCCTTCTCGTCCGACCGCGCGGCCGCGCTGGCGGCGGGCGATCCGGACGCGGTGGTCGCGCTTCTCGACCGCCTGGCCGGCGCCGGCAGCAAGGCGTGGGGCGGCATTAGCGAGCCGGATCAACTGCGCATCCAGGGCATCGAAGCGTCGTCATTGCAGCAGGACTGGTCCAACAACATGGGCACCCGTTTCGCCATGGCGATGAACCGCCAGAACCACGCCGCCCTGGTCCGCCGCCTCGATCTGACCGAATGGTTCGCCAGCGGCGTGCCGGCGAAAATCATGACGGGGCAGATGACCGATCCGGAACCGCCGCCGGCGCCCGAAACCAAGGCGTCCGCCCCCGGCGCCGCGTCGGACGACCCGGGCGTGGCGTTCTGGGGCGAGTTCGCCTCGTCCGCCCAGGACGGATCGACCGGTTGCCAAAACGCCCGCTGCCCCATGATGGAGGTTGTGGGCGTGGCGGAAAAGGGCTGGGATTCGTTCCTGAAGGCGGGGAACGCGTTCTGGCGGAATTTCCAGGGCAAAAAGTAAAAAGGCAACCAGACGGGCCGGGCAAGAAAACATGCATACTCCGCGTTTGAAAAATAATTATGCATTATGCATTACGCATTGTGCATTGTGTTTTCTTCTTTGCGCGGCCGGCCTGTCCGCCGGCGAACCGTCCCTGCTGGCCGGAGCGGAACAGCCGCGCCCGCCGCAGCCCCACGCCAGTTTCAAGGTCGCCATTCCGTCCGGCGGCGGCACGGCCGAAATCCAGGACATGACCCGGTTCAAATACGGAAGCTATCCGCCCTCCGTCATCTACCAGCCCCCCCGTTCCGCCGAACCCGAGCGCGTTGTCTCGGAGCCCATCGGCGGGGAGCCGGTTTCCGAACCGGAGGCGGCCGCCGCCCAAGCGCCCGAGCCGCTGGTGCTTGCCCAGCTCGACGGCCGCGCCATCACCGACCAGGACGTCATGCGGGAACTCTGGCGCCGGCGCGGCAGGGAAACCCTCGAATGGATGATTGGCAAGGCGGTTCTGGAACGGGAATTGTCGCGCCTCGGCCAGTCGATATCGGACAAGGAGGTGGACAAGCGCCTCGAGGAACACCTCGCCGGGCTCGGGAAAGCGTTTCCCGGCGTCCACGACCGGGACGCCCTCACCCGCGCCGCCGCCGGCATGCGCCTGGACGAATACCGGGAGCGTTCGGTATGGGTCGAACTGGCGCTCCGGAAAATCATGCGGGTATCGCTTAGGCCAACGGACGATCAGTTGCGCAGCTATTACGCCGAGCGCCAGGCGGACTTCATCCAGCCGGAACGGGTGCGGATTTCGCAGATTTTCATCGCGCCCCGGGCGCTTCCCGAAAACGACAACCAGCCGACGCCTGCCGATTGGGCAACGGCGGAAAAACAGATTCTCGAAGCCCACGCCCGCCTTCGCGTAAGCCGGAGCGACGACGAATTCGCCGAAATAGCCAAAGCCTACGGCACCGGCGGCCAGCTTTCCCGCTGGGTCGGCAGGGGCGAGCTGCTCCGGGAATTGGAGGACGCCGCCTTTTCCCTGCAGGCCGGTTCGGTGTCGGCGCCCCTGAAGAGCGGCATGGGCTACCACATAATCCGGACCGAGGAAAAGCGCGAGCGCAATCTTCCCCGTTTCGACGACGTCAAGGAACAGGTCAGGGAACAGTTCGAGGAAAAGCGTTTCGTCCTCCTGGCCGGCGAATTCATGCAGCGCCTCCGCGAGCGCGCGCAACTGGGCGGCGCGCTGGTGGTGGGGGAGGTTCCCGAAATCTATCCTCCAACGCCGGAAGCGGAGGGAAAAAAGGAACTGACCGAAATGTCGCGGAATCCGGTCAAACATAACGATCAACGGTAGGGGCGGGGGCGGGGGCGGCGCCCGGCCCCCCGGCCACCCAAAGCTAAAACAACAAGAATAAGAATTTGGAGTGTAGCGCGCCCGCCCGC
>JAVBRW010000036.1:0-5217 GCA_031547475.1 Planctomycetota bacterium | reverse complement strand
TTCGTGAACTCGCCCAGATCGTCGATGTCCCGCGTGTGCTGTTGGCGGAAGGCCAGCGCCTTGGCGTACAGGCCGTCCTGCATTTCCTTCAACACGCCCGGCAGCGCCTGGATGAATTCGTCCCTGCCCTGGCCGTATGTTTCCGTCGGGCCTTTGTCGCGGCGGGCGACGAACACGGCGTTTTTCTCGATGTCGCGGGGGCCGACCTCGACCCGGACCGGCATGCCTTTCTTGACCCATTCCCAGCCTTTTTCGCCCGCGTTCATGTCGCGCTTGTCGACCAGGACCTGAACCTTGCCGCCCCACGGCGAATCCATCTTCCGCAGATCGGCGGCTATGCCTTCGGCGTACGCGAGGGAAGCCTCGCGCTCCTCGTCCTTCCGGTAGATGGGCAGGATGACCACATGGTTCGGCGCCAGGCGGGGCGGCATAATCATGCCATCGTCGTCGCCGTGCGTCATGATGGCGCCGCCGATCAGGCGGGTGGAGGTGCCCCACGAGGTGGTCCAGGCATGCTCCTCCTTGCCTTCGCGGGACTGGTAGATAATGCCGGACGCCTTTGCGAAGTTCTGGCCGAGGAAATGGCTGGTGCCGGCCTGGAGCGCTTTCCTGTCCTGCATCATCGCTTCGATGCACAGCGTCTCGACCGCGCCGGGGAAGCGCTGGTTCGGCGTCTTGCTCCCGGTCAGAACCGGCATGGCGAGGTAATCCTCGACGAATTCGCGGTAGACCTCGAGCATCAGCTTGGTCTCTTCCCACGCCTCCTTTTCCGTCTCGTGCGCGGTGTGGCCTTCCTGCCAGAGGAATTCGGCGGTGCGGAGGAACAGCCGCGTGCGGAGTTCCCAGCGCACCACGTTGGCCCACTGGTTGATGAGGATGGGGAGATCGCGGTATGACTGCACCCATTTGGCGTAGAGGGCGCCGATGATGGTCTCGGACGTCGGCCTGACGATGAGCGGCTCTTCCAGCTCGCCGGCCGGCACCAGCCCGCCGTCCGGTCCCGCTTCGAGCCGGTGGTGGGTGACGACGGCGCATTCCTTGGCAAAGCCTTCGACGTGTTCCGCCTCCTTTTCCAGATAGCTTTTCGGGATGAAGAGGGGGAAATAGGCGTTGGAGTGGCCGGTTGCCTTGAACATGGCGTCCATGTTTTTCTGGATGTTTTCCCAGAACGCGTAGCCCCAGGGCTTGATGACCATGCACCCGCGGACGGGGCTGGTTTCCGCCATGTCGGCGGCCCTGACGACCTGCTGGTACCATTCGGCGTAATCTTCCTCCCGGGTGGGGGAGATGGCGTTTTGCGGTGCTTTGGCCACGTTAGTGCTCCTGTAATCGTTGTAATGCGTACTGTGCATGCCGCTGCATGCTTGAATGAAACCCTGCATTATGGACAAAAAACGGACGGCCGCAAGGGCCGTCCGGTAGGGTGGCGCGAAAAACGGGAATGGTCGTAAGGAGGATCAGGTTTTGGCCAAGCGCGTGGCGGCTTTGCGGCGCGCCGCAATCTCCTTGGTTTTCTCTTCAAGGAACTCGCGCAACAGTTTTTTCGATTCGACGACAGTGTATTCCGGGCAGCCTTTTCGGGCTTCCAGAAATTTGGCGTGAATATAATCCACCGTTTCTTCGGGTGTCAGGTTGGCCATTTCCCGGCTCATCTTCTCGCGGACGGTTCGAATCCACGGGAACTTGTCCTTCTTTTCACCTTTTTTCATAGGACACCACCTCTCTTGGAGTAGCGATAAACAATTGCGGGAACCCGAGCGACACGTTGATCAAGTTGAAATGCATGGACTTGTCCGGATGGACAATATGCTTGAAATTCCAACTGACAACGCCATCGCACCCTCTCACTGTAGCGCTAGCTATATGCGAAGCATCTGCAAGACACTTCGCGCCAAGGATGTCGTTCTTAATGTACATGTCTATCAAAGAACGAATTTCCGTCGATGGCTTTATAACCTCCATGTTTTCATATAAAGAGTTGAATAGGGTTCTGACTTTTGCCGGCGCCGGAACAATTTCTTCAGCCACAACTTCCGAAATGGCTAGGCGAAACTGCCCATTTTGGACTTGCTGAAAGAAGGCCAACGTATACTCTTCAAACTCCGCATCGAATGCCCCGCCAAACACCGAAGTGTCCACAAACACCAACAATGGCCGCATAGGCAAACTCCCCCAAAGAACCCCACTATGTTCGATGCCTACATCCATTACTCAGTATACCCAAAAAACCGGGCGGCCGCAAGGCCGCCCGGTTGGATGCCGAATATCACCATTATGGCGATGGTTTACTTGATGGTCGCGAGGTATTCGATCAGCTCGACCACCTTGGTGGAGTAGCCCCATTCGTTGTCGTACCAGGCGATGACCTTGACGAAGTTGGGGTTGAGCATGATGCCGGCCTTCTTGTCGAAAATCGAGGTGCGCGGATCGCCGATGAAATCGGACGAGACGACGTCGTCTTCGGTGTAGCCGAGAATGCCCTTCATATCGCCTTCCGACGCTTTTTTCATGACGGCGCAGATGGCGTCGTAATCGGTGGCTTTTTCCAAACGGCAGGTCAGATCGACCATCGACACGTCGAGGGTCGGGACGCGGACCGACATGCCGGTCAGCTTGCCCTTGAGGGCCGGGATGACCTTGGTCACCGCCTTGGCGGCGCCGGTCGAGGACGGGATGATGTTGTAGGTCGCCGCGCGGCCGCCGCGCCAGTCCTTGTGGGACGGGCCGTCGACCGTCTTCTGGGTGGCGGTGACGGAGTGGACGGTGGTCATCAAACCTTCGACCATGCCGAAGTTGTCGTGGATGATTTTGGTGATGGGGGCGAGGCAGTTGGTGGTGCAGCTCGCGTTCGACAGGACGGTCAAGTCCTTGGTGATGGACTTGTGGTTGACGCCCATGACGAACATCGGGGTTTCGTCTTTCGGTGGCGCGGACAGGATGACCTTTTTGGCGCCGGCCTTGAGGTGAAGCTCGGCCTTTTCCTTGGTCAGGAAGATGCCGGTCGACTCGACGATGTAGTCGGCGCCGATATCGCCCCACTTCAGGGCGGCCGGATCCTTTTCGCCTGTGACTCGGATCTTTTTGCCGTTGACCACCAGGTTGTTGCCGTCGACCGCGATGGTGCCCTTGAACTGGCCGTGGATGGTGTCGTATTTCAGCATGTAGGCGAGGTATTCGGCGTCGAACAGATCGTTCACGCCGACGATTTCCACGTCACTGCGGGCTTGCGCGGCGCGGAAGACGATGCGGCCGATGCGGCCGAAACCATTAATGCCGATTTTCACTTTTGCCATGATGTTCTCCTGTGTAAAAAAGTCCCCTACCGACGCAATAACCGCGTTCATGCGATTGAATATGAGCAGCGCTTCCATCCTTCCAGCCGGGCGGAACGCGTGTTTCCCGCCCCCGTTCCAGCAGGATCCGCGCCATTATACATGTATCAAATTTGCGGCGCAAGCTGGAACAAAGAAAAATTTCTTGTATAATAAATCGAAGTTTTCCCTCTTTGACATTTACAATCTATTCCATTGTGTCGAGTTTTCAAGAAAATCGGGCCAACCACCGCCCGATTTTCTTGAAAAATGTTATTGCTTACGCGGCGCCGGGTTGTTTTTTCGTTGGGTCAAATGAAACAACCGAGTTGGCAATAATGCCCGGCGAAAAAGGAACCCTGGAAACTTTAAAGGAAATCAAACGGCGGTTTGTTTGATTTCCTTTAAAAGTCCACCATTGTGAGAAAACTATCTTTGGTTATGTGTTTTTCCCTCGCTACTTGTCGCCGCAAGGGCGTTATGCTCGGGAAAATCGTTCATCGCAAATTGACAATCAGGATCGCCAAGGACCAACTCATGCGCAGAGGATTAGGCCACCCGTCCCGCCCCGTCGCCAAGCGTCCGGACGACGCGCCGCTCTCGGTGGGCGAATTGACCCGCCGCATCAAGGCATTGCTGGAGGGAACGGTCGGTGCCGTGGCGGTCGAGGGCGAGGTGTCGGGGATCAAGGCGTCGCCGTCCGGCCACATCTATTTCGCGCTCAAGGATTCCGTCGCGCTGGTGGATTGCGTCATTTGGCGCAGTTCGGCCATGCGCATGGGCGAACTGCCGAAGGACGGGACCAAAATCGTCGCTAAGGGCAAGCTCACGGTGTACGAGCCGCGCGGCCGTTACCAGCTTGTCGTCGCCTCGCTGTCCGGCGAGGCGGACAAGGGCGAGCTGTGGCGGCGGTTCGAGGCATTGAAGGAAAAGCTGGCGGCGGAAGGGCTGTTCGATCCGGCCCGCAAAAAGCCGCTTCCCGTTTCGCCCCGGACGGTCGGCATCGTCACCAGCGCGGGCGGCGCCGCGCTCCGGGATATTTTGAAAATCCTGTCCCGCCGCGCGCCGAACCTGCGGGTGGTTGTCTCGCCGTGCCTGGTGCAGGGGCGCGAGGCGGCGGCCGATATCGCGGCGGCGATCCGGCGTTTGGACGAATGGGGCGGGGCGGATGTGGCGGTTGTCGCCCGGGGCGGCGGATCGATGGAGGATTTGTGGCCGTTCAACGAGGAGGCGGTCGCCCGCGCCGTCGTCGCCATGAAAACGCCGGTGGTGTCGGCGGTCGGGCACGAAGTCGATTTCACCATCGCCGAGTTCGTGGCCGACGCGCGGGCGGCGACGCCGTCGGAGGCGGCCGAACGCATCGCGCCCGATCAATCACACCTGCGCGGGCGCATCCGGCACGCCGCCATGGTGCTGTCGCGGGCATTGGCCGGATTGGTCCGGGAGCGGAGGCAGCGGTTGCTTGGCGTGGCGGGCAGGCAGGCGTTCCGCCGGCCGCTCGATCTGTTCATGCCGAAATGGCAGCGGGTGGACGAGGCGTACGACGGTTTGACGACGGAAATGCGGTCGCGCCTGGCCGCCGCCGGCAAGCGGCTCGAACTGGCGGAAACCCGGCTGGCCGGGTTGTCGCCGCTGGCGGTGCTGTCGCGGGGCTATGCGGTCGTGTTGGGGCCGGACGGCAAAGCGCTTGTCCGGGCCGACGCGGTGAAGGAAGGGGACAGGATTTCGGCGATACTTCATGAAGGGAAAGTGGAGGCGGTTGTGACGCCAGATCAAATGAACAATGAATAACTGAAGTTTTGCAAACTGTGCTTTGACTGTGCGGCAGTGAGGGTTTATCCTGCCGTCCGCGTCCATCCCTCTGGATTCCGGCTCAACTTCCCGTTAGGGATGCGGCGGCTGTTTT
>JAVBRW010000004.1:0-3801 GCA_031547475.1 Planctomycetota bacterium | reverse complement strand
AGGAAAGCGTATGCCGCACCCCTAACGCATTAAAGCCGGGACCCAAGTTGCGAAGCCTTTGCTATAACCCGATCCAATACCCTACGACAAGGAAAAACGCATTGTAGCGGAGGACAACAACTTGGGTCCCGGCTTTAATGCGTTCATACCCCGGTTGAAGGTTTCTACTGCCGGGATGACGAATGGTGTGACGTTTTTCCTTGTTGTATCGATGTTGAATCCCATATTGCATAACTCCGGATAGAACAAGGAACCAAACGCCCATGCCCAAACGCGAAGACATCAAGAAAATCATGCTCATCGGCTCCGGCCCCATCGTCATCGGCCAGGCCTGCGAATTCGACTATTCCGGGGCGCAGGCCTGCAAGGCGCTCCGCGAGGAAGGGTACGAGGTGGTGCTGATGAACTCGAACCCGGCCACCATCATGACCGATCCCGAACTGGCCGACCGCACCTATATCGAACCCCTCACCGCCGACTTCGCCGCCGAAGTCATCCGCCGCGAACGGCCCGACGCCCTTCTCCCGACCATGGGCGGGCAGACCGCCCTCAACATCGCGATGGAACTGCATAAATCGCTCATCCTCTCCGACTACGGCGTCGAAATGATCGGCGCCTCGCCCGCCGCCATCGAGAAATCGGAGGATCGCGGCCTGTTCAAAAAGGCGATGGAAAACATCGGCCTGGCCTGCGCCGAATCCGGCAGCGCGACCACCCTGGAAGAGGCGATAACGGTCAGAAACCGCCTCCGCACCTGGCCGGTGGTCATCCGCCCCGGCTTCACCCTCGGCGGCACCGGCGGCGGCATCGCCCACGATCAGGAGGAATTCGAGCGCATGGCGGCGGCCGGCCTGGCCGCCAGCCCGACGTCGGAAATCCTCATCGAGGAATCGCTCCTCGGCTGGAAGGAATTCGAGTACGAGGTCATGCGCGACCGGAATTCCAACAACGTCATCGTCTGCTCCATCGAAAACCTCGATCCGATGGGCGTCCACACCGGCGACTCCATCACCGTGGCGCCGGCCATGACCTTGTCGGACCGCGAATACCAGGTGCTCCGGGACGCTTCCCTGGCCGTCATGAACGAGATCGGCGTCGACACCGGCGGCGCCAACGTCCAGTTCGCCGTCAACCCGGCGAACGGCCGCATGGTCGTCATCGAGATGAACCCCCGGGTGTCCCGCTCCTCCGCCCTCGCCTCCAAGGCGACCGGCTTCCCCATCGCCCGCATCGCCGCCAAGCTGGCCGTCGGCTACGCGCTGGACGAGCTGAAGAACGACATCACCAGGGCGACGTCCGCCTGCTTCGAACCGGCGCTCGATTACGTGGTGGTGAAGGCGCCCCGCTTCAATTTCGAAAAATTCCCCGGCACGCCGAACCGGCTCGGCACCCAGATGAAATCGGTCGGCGAAACCATGGCCATCGGCCGCACCTTCAAGGAAGCGCTGCAGAAGGCGCTCCGCGGCCTCGAAACCGGCCGCGCCGGATTCGGCATGGACGGCAGGGACGGCGCACTCGCGGAAATGCCGCCGGACGAACTGGCGCGGGAAGTGGCGACCCCGTCCGACCGCCGCATCTTCGCCATCGCCGCCGCGTTCCGGCGCGGCATGGCGGTCGAAGAGGCGCAACGCTTGTCGGGGATCGATCCGTGGTTCCTCCGCGAACTCCGGGAACTGACCGCCTTCGGCGAATATCTACAGGGCGAGACGAAACAATTGTCCGCATTGTCCGCCGATCCGGCGCTGTTCCGCCAGGCGAAAACCTTCGGCTTTTCCGATCGGCAGATCGGCCATCTGCTGGACGCCCCGGAAACCGCCGTGCGCGAAACGCGCCAGCGCCTGGGCATACGCCCCACCTACCAGCTGGTCGACACCTGCGCGGCCGAATTCGTCTCGCTGACGCCCTATTACTACTCCACCTACGGCGCCGAAGCCTCGACCCGGGCGCCGAACGATTTGGAATCCGGCGCCAGAAAGATCATGATTATCGGCGGCGGGCCGAACCGCATCGGACAGGGCATAGAGTTCGACTACTGCTGCTGCCACGCCTCCTACGCGCTCCGCGACGCCGGCTGCCGCACCATCATGGTCAATTCGAACCCGGAAACGGTGTCCACCGATTTCGACACGGCCGACGATCTGTTCTTCGAGCCGCTGACGCTGGAGGACGTGCTGGAAATCGAGCACCGCGTCCGCTGCCACGGCGCCATCGTCCAGTTCGGCGGCCAGACGCCGTTGAACCTGGCGACCGATCTGGCGAAAAACGGCCTCAACATCATCGGCACCTCTCCCGCCAGCATCGACATGGCGGAGGACAGGAAACTGTTCGGCGATCTCATGGACCGCCTCGGCGTCAAACAGCCGCCGCACGGCATGGCGCACGACATCGAGGCCGCGCTCCGGGTGGCCGCCGGCATCGGCTATCCCGTTCTCGCCCGGCCGTCCTTCGTCCTCGGCGGCCGCAACATGGCCATCATCCACGACGCGGTGGAGCTCTCCCGCTACATGCGCGCGCTCCCCGACGTCTCGCCCGAGCGGCCCGTCCTCATCGATCATTATCTCGAGCAGGCGACCGAGGTGGACGTCGACTGCCTCTCGGACGGCGACGACGTGGTCGTGGGCGGCATGATGGAGCATATCGAAATCGCCGGCATCCATTCCGGCGACAGCGCCTGCGCCCTGCCGCCCCCCAACCTGTCCGAAACGGTCAAGCGGGAAATCCGCCGGCAGACCGCCGACATGGCGCGCGCCCTGGCGGTGCGCGGTTTGATGAACGTCCAGTTCGCCGTGCAGAACGAGGAGATTTTCGTTCTCGAAGTGAATCCGCGCGCTTCGCGGACCGTCCCCTTCGTCAGCAAGGCGACCGGCGCGCCGCTGGCGAAAATCGCGGCGCTGTGCATGGCCGGGTTCAAGCTGAGGGATCTCGATTTCACCGCCGAGCCGAAGCCGCGCCATTTCTCGGTCAAGGAGGCGGTGTTCCCGTTCAACCGTTTCCCGCAGGCGGCCGTCACCCTGTCGCCGGAGATGAAATCGACGGGCGAGGTGATGGGCATGGATCGCTTCAACGGCTACGCGTTTTTGAAAAGCCAGCTGGCCGCCGGCAACCGCATCCCGCGATCGGGGCGCGTTTTCCTCAGCCTGCGGAATTCGGACAAGGAGGCGTCCATTCCGCTGGCGCGGCGGTTGATCGATCTCGGCTTCACCATCTACGCGACCCGGGGCACCTCGACGGCGCTCAGGAACGCCGGCATTCCGAGCCAGGCGATTTTCAAAATCACCCGCGGGCGGCCGAACGTCATCGATCTGATGAACGAACACGATGTCGCCTGGCTCATCAACACCATAGAAATCGGCGCCGAACCGGCGGCGGACGAAAGCCGCATGCGCTCGATGGCGGTGACGCGCGGCATTCCCATCTCCACCACCCTCGACGGGCTCCGCGCCGCTCTCGAAGGGCTGGAAATGATACGCCGCCACAATCGGCTCGAAGTGTGCAGCCTGCAGGAATACAACCGGCACGGGCACAAGATTCGGCTGCCGGGAAAAGCGGCGAAGCGATAAAAAAATATTTTTTCGCGATCGCCCGCGGGTGAACGCGGCTAATTTTGGTGAAGTGGTTGGGGGAACGGAAAACGTTCCCTCGCGCTTTGGCCAAAGCGAATGCGGTACCCGTACGGAAGCCCCGGTTGCCCGGGGTCCGGAGGGTCAAAGTACAGGGCGTGTGCGTGCGGTTTTACGCGGTCGGGGGGAACGGCAGGTGGTAAGGCCTCCCATAGCGAATTGACGCTTTAGACACGCCCGG
>JAVBRW010000112.1:0-4607 GCA_031547475.1 Planctomycetota bacterium | reverse complement strand
GTCGTGCTTGGAGCCTCGTACCGTTTTGCCGTCCAAACAGATGTGATGGACGTCCACGCCCTGCATGAATCCTTGAATCCAGTCCGCATAACATTGCTGCAACTGCTTCGGGTCAATGATGGAAAAAACCCGGCCGATGGTGTCGTGCGACGGAATGCCATTGGGAAGCGAAAGAAAGGAACGAAACCATTGCTCCTTGCATTCGCCGAAATCCTCAATCTCCGTCCAATGCTCGGCGCCGCAAATGACAGCGCAGATGGATATCACCAAAATGTCGACGAGATTGTGATGTCTTTTCCCCTCCATGCGGGGGTCGGTAATGCCGCTTAGACAGTCGACAAGCGGCTTCGGTTTATTGGGCTCTCCCATATCCATCCTCCGAAAAAAGTTGATGAATATGGTTTTACGAATTGGCTGGCCAAAAACAATCGGCTAATGAGAAAACTGAATTTCATGCGTTAGCCCTGCGGTCGATAATCATCTCCTCATTTTCCATTTGCTGCTGGACCAATTCCTCGGTAACATGGAACGTCATTTGCCACATCCTTCCAAGTCATGGAAGGGAGCAGGCTTCTTAGCCAACTAGCACAAACTAGCACAAACTAGCACAGGAACGAACAAAGTTGATTCAAGAGGAACAGAAAAAGGGCCGCAGCGTCGTGCAGCCCTTGTGTTAGTAGTTGCGTCTTTATTTGTCCGCAACTGTCTTAGAATGTCGCATGTTCCCCTGAGAGGGGCATTGATATGAAAAGACTTGCGGAATAATTATTCATTATGCATTGCGGTGTCAGGTATTGTCCAGCCATGCCGCCTGGTGGGATGCTATGTGTTGCGCCATTTCCTCCACGCCGCGAACGGCATGGTATAGCTGGCGGCAGAAGGCGGGATCGGTGAAGGGCTGGACGGGGCGCCAGGTGAAATATTCCACCGGGCTCGGGATGGCGGCGAACATGCAACTGCGGTAAAAGGAGAACGACATGGCGCCGCCGGTCCGCTTGTCGAGGCGGACGGCGAGGCGCATGAGGGCAGGGGACAGGACATAGCGGGCGTCCAGTTGCCCCGACGACAGGATCTTGAACCGCGCTTCGAAATCGGCGTCCTCCAGCAGCACCAGTTCCAGCCCGTCCGGCGCGGCGGCGCTCTGGAGCGAACGGCCGAACCAGCCCAGCGACGCTTCCGCCACATCGCGCTGGACCACCGTTCGGCCGACGAATTTCCGGGGGAACGTGGCGACGAAAAACCAGCCGGTGAACACGGTCGAACTCCGGCTGTCAGGCCGATTGCCGACCGAAGGGCCGTTTTTCGAAAACCCCGCCTTTATCCACGAAAAGGAAATCTGGTAATTCCTTCGCCTGCCCTTGAAATAATCGCGCCCTTCGTAACGGTTGAACGCGTGGCCGTACAGTTCGCTTTCCATGAAATCGCCCTGTCCCACATAATAGCCGGGCTGCGACGCCAGCCGGGGGACGGCGAACGCGACCAGCGGGCGGACAATGTCGCGGGAAAAGATGACCCGGCGCCGGCGGGGCAGGAAAATCGTCTCCTCGAGCGCGAGGAGGAAAAAGCCGGCGGGAACGAGCAGGAAGAGCCAGAAGACCTGCATCGACCACGCCGCCGCCGCCACCGCGAGCGCGAACAGGGCCGGAACGACAATCAGGAGCGGCAGCCGGATGCGCCGCACGCGCTCGAAGCGTTCGAGCGCCGGCATCAGGGAAGAGCGGAAGAAGGCGGTGAAGGAAGGGTGCCGATTGCACCTGTTCATTCAAACAGCGCTTTCACGTCCGGCCTTTTCCTGTCCTCGGCCGGCGTTTCCAGCAGGGCTCGGGCGCGGAAGCCGAAATAACCGGACAGCAGGTTGCCGGGGAGCATCTGCACCGCGTTGTTGTAGACGGTGACGGCCGCGTTGTAGGCGCGGCGGGAGGCGGAAAGCTGCTCCTCCATGCCGTCCAGCGATTCCTGCAGGCGCAAGAAGTTCTGGTTGGACTTGAGTTCGGGATATTGTTCCACCTGGATCATGAGGCCGCCCAGCAGGCGCTGGAGTTCGCCGTCGGCCTGCACCCGGGCGCCGACGTCGGCGTGGGTGTCGGCCATGCGGGAGCGGAGTTGGGCGATGCGGGTGAGCGTCGCCTCCTCGTGTTTCATGTACTGCCGGACGGTGGCGACCAGGTTGGGAATGAGATCGGCCCGTTTCTGCAGCATGACGTCGATGGTGGAAAACGCCTGATCGGCCTGGTTCCGTTTGGCGACGAAGCCATTGTACATGCCGATGACAACCAGGACCAGCACGGCGGCGATGGCGAGAATCACGATAACGGTGGTCATTTCTGTTTTTCCCTCCCAAAACTATGCATTATGCATTCTTCATTCCGGTTTCGGCGCCGGCAACTGCCTGCGCGGCCGCCCGCGTTCCGCCTCATCCACCCGTTCCGCCGTGATGACGGCCGGGGCGGAGGAGGCGGGCAGGCGAGCCCCCTTGCCGTGCACCAGTTGCTGCAAATCGCCGTTGGCGATCATGAGGTTTTGCGATTCCGTCTCGATGTCGCGGGCGCTTTCTCTGACTTTTTCGGCGTTTTCGGCGCTTTGCTGGGTGGCGCTGTCGATCTGCGTCACCGCGCCGCTGATCTGATCGACGCCCTGGCTCTGCTCGTGGATGGCGGTGGTGATTTCCGCCACCAGCCGGCCCACGTTCTGGGCGCTGTTTTCTATCTGGTGGAACATGTCGCCGAGACGCTGGCTGATTTCGCCGCCGCGGCGCACCCGCTCGACCGTGCCGTGGATGAGCGAGGTGGTTTCCTGCGCCGCCTGCGCCGAGCGCTGCGCCAGGTTCCTGACCTCGTCCGCCACCACGGCGAATCCCTTCCCCGCCTCGCCGGCGCGGGCCGCCTCCACCGCCGCGTTCAGGGCGAGGAGGTTGGTCTGGAAGGCGATTTCCTCGATCGTCTTGATGATGAGGCCGATCTTCTCGGCCGAATCGTCGATTTCCGACATCGCCTTCGACATGTCCCGCACCGCCGCCGAACCCTCCTCGATTTGCCTGACCACCTGCGATGTCTCGTCGTTGGTGCGCTGGACATTGTCGGCGTTTTGCCTGGACATGGACGTCACCTGCTCGAGGGCGGACGACGTTTGCTCGATGCTCGCCGCCTGCTGCGAAGCCATGTTGGCCAAATCGTCGCTGGCGCCGGTTATGATCGACACCTCGTTGTTCAGTTGGCCCGCCGTCCGCTCCAGTTGGGCGGTGGCTTTTTCCACCCCGGAGGAGATGGAGCGGACAATCCACAACGACGCCCCGAGGCCGATGGCGGCCACCAGGACCATGGCGCCGACGATGACGTAGAGGGCGTAGTCCGCTTCGCGCACCGCCTCGCCGGTTGCGGTCCGGGTGCCGTCCTCGCCGGCGGCGGACATGTCGCCCGCGCGGTTCAGGACGTTGTTGAACGCGACCAGGCGTTCGGCGCCCAGCCTGCCCATTTCGCTTCCCTGGCTGAAAATGGCTGTGATTGTCTGTCCGAGCCGCGTGGCGTTGTCGGCGATGGCCTGGGTGGGCTGGATGTTTTTCTGCTGCCGGGTATCCTGGCGGAGCGCGCCCGCCGCCGCCACCACTGCGCCGAATTCCTCGGCGATTTTGGCGATGGCGGCGTTGTCGCCGGCGGCGACGGCTTTCCACAGCCGGGTGTTCAGGCGGGCGGCGTCGAGCTCGATTCTGGTCAGCGTTTCGATGCGCACGTGCCGGCGGATGACCTGATCGGCGGTTTCGCGGGTGACGTTTGCCTGATAGGCAGCGGTTTCCTTCGCGAGATCGTCGGCGAAATTGCGGCGCATTTCCTCGCCCGTCGCGATCAGGGCGGCGAACGCGTCGGCGGTGTCGGCGCGGGCGTCGGCGTTCTTCCGCGCGGCGCCGTCGATGGTGGCGCACAGTTCCGCGTAGTTGCGTATGTCCGGATCGAGCTGGACGATGAAGCCTTCGAGCTTGGCCAGTTGCGTCTGGCGCGCGTTGAGGCTTTTCAGTTCCTGGAATTCGCCGGCCAGGTTTTCCAGGCGGTCGGCGCCGGCCTGGTAGTCTTTGGGGTTGAGGGAGGTGAAATAGGCGCGCATATGGTAGCCGGCCATGGCGATTTCGTAGCGGATGTCGCCGGCCAGAATGAGTTCGGGCGTGTATTCGTCCGCCACATGGGCGATTTTCCGCTCGAGAACCTGCATGGAACGGGCGCTCAGCAACCCCTGGACGATGGCCAGGACAATGACCAGCGAGAATCCGAGATACATTTTCCGTGACAATTTCATGGCGTGATTCCTCTCGGTAATAAAAAAACCGCGCCTAGGGCGCGGGTATGGACTTGCCTCGCTGATCGAAATAGCCTTCCCGCATGTAGGTGCCCACCTCCACCAGCTTTTCCCTTGGCGGGCGGCGGTTGACGCCGCGGGCGTAGTCGTAGGCGATGCGGAAGGCGGCGGCGCCGATTTTCCTGGGGAACTGGATGACGATGCCGGACAGCCTGCCGTCGTCGACCGCATCCTGCGACTCCTTGACGTAGTCGTAGCCGAACAGGACGATATCGTTCAGTCTGCCTTTTTCCTCCACCGCCTCGAGGGCGCCCAGCGTCATG
>JAVBRW010000083.1:0-3559 GCA_031547475.1 Planctomycetota bacterium | reverse complement strand
AGTTCGGTGATCACGCCGTTCCCCAGCCCCAGCCCTTGAGAGCCGCCGGAGCCGATGGCCGCCAGCCCCATGAGCATCTGGTACGCTTCCGCCGATTCGTAGCGTTCGGGATCGAGAAACGCGTAAACCCGCAGCTTCTGGTACGGCTTCATGCCGTATTGCCACAGAGGCCACAACGATGCCAGCCCCATCGTCACTGCCGAGGCGAGGTGGAAAAAGCGGGCGCCCGACACCCACAGAAGGGAAAACAGAATGGGCGGCAGCGTCATGGTCGTCCCGAGATCGGGCTGGCGGAGGATGAGGAACATCGGCGCCAGCGTGAGCAGAAACGGTATGATCAGGCCGTGGAGGAACTGCTGGCTTTCCCGTTTGCCGAGGTGCCGGGCCAGCGCCATGATCAGGGCGAGTTTCATGAGTTCGGTCGGCTGCAGGCCGATGGGCCCGAGCCGGAAATAGCGGTGCGTGTTGTTGATGGCCGGGGCGAACAGCACCAGCACCAGGAGGGCGAAGGCGAGGGCGTATATCCAGTAGGCGTACCGGATCCATATGTGATAGTCGACGACGGCGAAGAAAATCATGCCGGCCAGGCCGACGCCGAGCCATACCAGTTGCCGGTTGAATTCGGACGGGCTGGACGACGATTGCAGAAACGGCAGCCCCAGGCCGATGGTCGCCAGGACGGCCAGCAGGAACACCCAGTCGACGCGCCACGGATCGATTCTACCCAACCGTATCCTCCTCGTCCCCGCCCATGCGTTCGCTCTCCGGCAGGTTGAACCACATGCGGATCAGATCCTTGGCGATGGGCGCGCACAGCGTGCCGCCGCCGACCCCCGCCTCCGGCAGCATGACCACCACCACCAGTTCCGGCTTGTCGAACGGCGCGTAGGCGGCGAACCAGACATGGTCGATCTGTTTCCTCACCTTGCCGTTCACCACCTTGCTCCATTCCGCCGTGCCGGTTTTGCCCGCCAGTTCGATAAGGAAGGGAAGGGCGGGCGAAAACCGGCCCTCCCGGTCCCGCATTGCCGGGAACGCCGCCAATTGGCCCGTCCCGCGCTCGCCGGTTTCCGGATTGCCCTGCACGACCTGCCACATGCCGTCCCGCACCACCGCCAGCGACTCCTTGTCAATCTTGATTTCGGCGGCGGGCTGATCGAGGCGCATGGCTTCCTTCGCCAGCGCCTCCTCCTCGGGTGTTTCCGGAGGGGTGGCGGGAGGGATGAGGAGATGCGGCCGGACGATGCGGGCGACATTGCCTTCGGCGTTGGCCAGCGCGCAGTAGGCGACGGCGATCTGGAGAGGCGTCACCGCGATGCCCTGGCCGATGGCCATGTGATAGGTGTTGCCGGTGGCCCAGCCCCGGCGGGTGTAGGCGGCGCGGGGCAGAATGCCGCCGGCTTCGCCGGCCACGTCGATGCCGGCGCGGTGGCCGAGGCCGAGGCGGGTGTACCATTCGTAGAGCCGCCGGCCGCCCAGCGCTTCGCCGGCGTGGTAGAAATAGATGTTGCAGGAATGCATGAGGGCGGATTCCAGATCCATTTCGCCGTGCCGGCCGAGACAGGTGAAGCGGGCGCCGCCGAGCATCAGCACTTTGTCGCAGTTGAAGCGCTCGCCCGGCATGACTTTTTCCTCGGACAGCGCCGCCAGCGCCACCAGCGGTTTCACCACCGAGCCGGGGGGATAGATGCCGGACAGGGCGCGGTCGAGGAGCGGATTGGCCGGATCGGCCAACAGCTTGTTGAAATCGCGGTTGAAGGTGTTGGGATCGTAGGACGGCAGGCTCACGAGGGCGTGGATGCGGCCGTTCCGGGGGTCCATCATGATGGCGACGCCCGACTTCGTCCAGTTGCTGGCCGCGAATTCGTGCCGTTTCGCGACCTGCTTGATATGCTTGTCCATTATTTCGTAGGCCTGGCGCTGAATGTCCAGGCGGATGCTGAGGCGGATGTCCTGGCCGTTGACCGCCCGCTCCACGCCGTCCTTGGGGGCGAAGCGGCGGCGGCCGCTTTCCTCGTCGCGGGTCAGGCTGAGGCGCTGCAATCGGTGGCGGCCCCGGAGCGCCTGGTTGTAATACTGCTCCAAACCGCCCCGGCCCACCCCTTCGTTGGCGAAATAGCCCTGCGTCTTGACCATCTTGCCGGCGCGCTTGATTTCGCGGAGCCGGATAATCAGCTCCTCGTCCGACATTTCGCGCCCGTCGCGGCTGGCCAGCACGGAGAAAAACACCCGGCCCTGCTTGGTCAGAACGCCTTTGCCGGGAAGCACCTCGTCCCCGTTCCAACGGCCGCGCAGCTCGATGTATTCCTCGGCGGTGAGGTTGCCGACCGTTCCCATGAGGTGGCCGAGAACGGGGCCGGCCGGATAGTAGCGCTTGCCGCCGGTCCGGACCTCGGCCGCGCGCCACACGCCGTCGTGGTACGGATTGGCACGGGCGGAGCGTATTTCCAATGCGAGGGCGAAATCGATGTCCTCGATGGCAAGCCGGGGGTAGGCGAGATCGTCCACCGAGGCGGGGCGGCCGGAAATGGCGGCGTCGAGGATTTTTTTCGCCGCTTCCTCTTTGGTCATTTTCAGCCTGTTCGACAGCTCCGCCACCAGCGGATCGGCCTCGACCATGGCGGCGACGGCCAGATTGTATTCGAATTGGCGGTCTTCGCCGCGGGCGTTCGCCATCTGGAAAATCTGCTCGGGCGTGAGGGGCTGGAGGTTGGAAACCAGTTCGCGGCGCCGGTTGACGCGTTCGCGGCGGACCGGGACCAGCCACAGGTCCTGGGTCGGCTGATCCTCGGCGAGTATTTTGCCGTTCGCGTCGAGGATGCGGCCGCGCCGGGGCGCTTTCTGTTCGATATGGCTCATCCGCCTGTCGCGGAACGAGGTGAGCTCCTTGGAGCGCTCGAACTGCAAATCCGCCAGTCGCACGACGGCGCCGGCGAAGAGGAAGAGGAAGACAGCGGAGATGAGGAGTATTCGTATTCGCAGCATAGATTCACATAAACAGCCCGTTGCGCTGGCGGCAGGGCCGGAACGAGGGAATGGACAAAACCAGCGCCATGGGTAAGAACGCCAGGCTGGTCAATAATCCGTCCCCCACCGAGAGGAAAAAGATTTTTTCCATCACTTCCCACGCCAGGTGGCCGGCGTCGAGTCCGTGTTTGATGACGGCAACCAGGAACGCTCCGGCACCCGCCCCCACGGCTTGCCCCACCCAACTGCGGGACGAGGCCAAAGGTTTCCAGTACAGCGCCATCCAGCCGACGAGGACGAAGGCGATGGACGCCGCGCCGGGCCTCGGGCCCAGCAGCATGTCGCGGGCCAGTCCGCACCAGGCGAACGTCATGATGGACGACAGCGGTGGCGTCCGCAGTGCCGCGAAGAACGCGAGAATCCAGAACCAGTCCGGCCGCGCCGGAAATCGGCCCCACACGCCGGCCGTCTCCGCCGTCAATACGGCACAGCCCAGCAACAGGGTTACCGGGGCGAGGGCGAACCAGCGAGTTTCATGGTCGTACATTTTTCTTTATGTCGCCTGTAAGAGAAAATCCCGCAATGCGGTTTG
>JAVBRW010000467.1:0-9695 GCA_031547475.1 Planctomycetota bacterium | reverse complement strand
ACCCGCCGTTCCCCCCGACCGCGTAAAACCGCACGCACACGCCCTGTCTTTTGACCCTCCGGACCCCGGGCAACCGGGGCTTCCGTACGGGTACCGCATTCGCTTTGGCCAAAGCGCGAGGGAACATACTTCATTCCCTCAACCACATCATAAAAATTAGCCGCGTTCACACGCGAGCGATCACAGAATTATTTTTTTTACCTTCGGCAGGATTGCGGGGACATGTTGCGCAATTGGCGGTTCAATTGCGTTACGTGTCCCCGTAATCCGGGGCGGCGCGGCGAATCCAGTTTGAAATGCAAGGTTTTCCCCGATTCCGGGATGAATTCGCAAGGCTGCCCCGGAATTCGGGGACGGAATTCGGGGACACGTAACGCAATTAAACCGCCAATTGCGCAACATGTCCCCGAATTCCAACATGTCCACGAATTCCCAAATATTTCCTTTACACCAATTAGAAAATATGTATATGCATATAAATCGATATGACTTGTTTTTTTGCGAAATGGCGTACAATGGCAAGGCCGTTACAATCCCCACTTTTCAAAGGAGTCCAGCCATGATCAGGAAGGAAGAGGAAATCAGGGACCAGGCGATTCTCGATGCGGCGGAGGAGATTGCGCTGGCGGTGCGCACGGCCCCGAAGACGAAGGGGCGCGACATCATGTCGATCCTCGTGGTCAGCGGGGAACACAAGGAAATGGTGGCGGCCAAAATGGACGAAATCAACGAGCAGTCCGGCGGCAAGCGGGCGACCTTCTCGCGCGACGCCAAGAACGTCATGGCCTCGTCCGCCATCCTCCTCATCGGCGTAAAGACGCCGGTCACCGGCCTCAACTGCGGCTGGTGCGGTTCCCCGACCTGCGGCGAAAAGCCCGCCGCCGTGCCGTGCGTGTTCGGCGTTGTGGATTTGGGCGTCGGCGCCGGCGTCGCTTCGGCGCGGATGTCGGACAAATTCATCGACAACCGCATGATGTTCTCCATCGGCTACGCGGCCCTGAAGCTCGGCTGGTTCGCGTCCGACGTGACCATGGTCCTCGGCTTCCCGATGAGCGCGAGCGGCAAAAACCCGTGTTTCGATCGCGGCTAAGGCGCGACAAGGCGCCGCGCCAACCCGAACCGTATGTTGGCGGTTGACAATCCGCGATGGACAATGGACAATCTCCATTGTCCATTTTATTTACCGTTCGGGAGGCAGTGCATGCAGTTCGACTTTTACGATCAGACCGCCGTCGTCACCGGCGGAACCAAGGGCATAGGCCGCGCCGCGGCGGAAGCGCTGCTCGCCGCCGGCGCCGATGTCGTCTGCGTCTACGGCGGCGACGACAAGGCGGCGGAAAAAATGCTGGCCGATCACCAGACGCACGGCGGGCTCCGCCTCGAAAAGCTCGACGTCGCCGACGCCAAGGCGTGCGAAGCGTTCTGGCGCAAGCTCGAAGCGGAGGAAATCCATCCGCAAATACTGGTCAACAGCGCGGGAATACGGAAAGACAACGTCCTCGCCATGATGCCGGTCGAGGACTGGCGCCGCGTCATGGACGTCAACCTCGGCGGCGTGTTCAACATGTCGAAGTTCGCGGTGCAGGCCATGAGCGGCCGCCGCTACGGCCGCATCGTCAACCTGACCAGCCCGAGCGGCAAACTCGGTTTCGAAGGCCAGGCCAACTACGCCGCCAGCAAGGCCGGCATGGTCGCGCTGACCAAAAGTTTGTCCAAGGAAGTCGCCAAGCGGGGCATTACCGTCAACTGCGTGTCGCCCGGATTCATCGACACCGACCTTATCCGCGATCTGCCGGAAGAGCAGGCGAAACAGTACAAGCAAATGGTGCCGGTCAGGCGTTTCGGCAAGTCGGAGGAGGTGGCCAACGCCATCCTGTTCCTCGCTTCCCGCGAATCCGCCTATATCACCGGCTCGGTCCTCGAAGTGACGGGAGGGCTGTAGGTGGAATACGATATCCCCGGCGCCATTCCCCACCGCCCGCCGTTCCTGCTGGTGGACGAGGTGGTGGAGATTTCCGAAAACGGGATAAAAGCCTCGGCCACGCTCCGGCCGGACGACGAACTGTGGTCGCGCATCTATGCCGGCCATTATCCCGGCAACGCCATCACGCCCGGCGTCATGCTGTGCGAGATGATTTTCCAGGCCGCCGCCATCCTCGTGTTCGAAATGGCGAAGGCGGAGCCGCTGGAAGGCGTCCCCGTCGTCACCCGCATCCAGAACGTCAAGTTCAAGACCATGGTCCGCCCCGGCGACACGGTGGAAATCCGCGCTTCGCTTGTCGAAAAAATGGCCAACGCCTTTTTCATGAAAGGCGGGATTTACCTGGCGGGGAAGGCGGCGGTGCAGGCTGAATTCGCGGTGGCGCTGGCGAAAGAGAATTAACAATGCATAATGCATAATGATGATTTAATGAGAGAATGAACAATGAGACCATGACAATTGTTATTGACTCCGATAGCGTAGATGGCAGTCCGGGTTGCAGGTGTAGCGATTGCCTATGCCGAATTATCCCGGCACAAGATCCCGTTTTTCGCCCGGGTCGGCGTTTTAGACGCCGGGATAATTCGGGATTGACCCGGACGGCAAGGAACCCAGGCAACTTTAGAAACCACGGAATCAATAATTGATAATTTGAACATCATTGTTAATTCCTAATTGTTCATTCGCACGAGAATCGCAGCCCATGCCCAAGCAAAGCCTGACATCCGCCCTTTCCGAAGTTTTCGGCTTCGACGCTTTCCGTCCGCACCAGGAGGAGATCGTCGCCGCCGTCATGGCGGGGCGGGACGTGTTCGCCGTCATGCCCACGGGCGGCGGAAAATCCCTCTGCTACCAGCTTCCCGCCTGCCTGAAAGGCGGCGTGTGCGTGGTGGTGAGCCCGCTCATCTCCCTCATGAAGGATCAGGTCGACGCCGCCAATGCGAACGGCATCGGCGCCGCCAGCCTTAACAGCACGCTGTCGGAAAGCGAAAAAAGCGACACCTACCGGCAGATCCGCGCGGGCGAGGTGCGGCTTCTCTACATCTCTCCGGAACGCTTCAACGCGCCCGGCTTCACCGAGTACCTGAAAACCCTCGACATCTCCTTTTTCGCGGTGGACGAAGCGCACTGCATTTCCGAATGGGGGCACGATTTTCGGCCCGACTACCTTTCGCTCGCCGCCATGACGCGGGAATTCCCCGACATTCCGGTCGCCGCCTTCACCGCCACCGCCACGCCCCGGGTGGCGGAAGACATTGTCTCCCGGCTTGGCCTGCGGAAACCGCACCTGACCCGCGCCTCGTTCAACCGGCCGAACCTGGTGTACCGCATTTTTCCGAAAGACGATCTCAACCATCAGCTCCTCGATTTCCTCAAGGACAGGAACGGCGAATCCGGCATCATCTACCGGACGACCCGCAAGAACGTCGAAACGACCACCGAGCTGTTGAAGCGCCACGGCATCGACGCCCGCTCCTACCACGCCGGCATGGCGGACGACGCGCGGAAGCGTTCGCAGGAGGATTTCCGCCGCGACCGCTGCCAGGTCGTGGTCGCCACCATCGCCTTCGGCATGGGCATAGACAAGCCGAACGTGCGCTATGTCGTCCATGGCGATCTGCCGAAAAACCTCGAAGGCTATTACCAGGAGACCGGCCGCGCCGGCCGCGACGGCGAACCGGCGCAATGCGTCCTGTTCCACAACACCGGCGACGTGGCGCAGCTTATCCGCTTCAACGCCGGCATCGAGGACGAAACGGCCCGGGAGGTCGCCAACGGCCAGTTGAACAAAATGGTCGGCTTCGCCCGCGCCGATCGCTGCCGCCGCGCCGCCATTCTCGAATATTTCGGGGAGGAATATCCGGAGGAAAACTGCGGCGGCTGCGACGTGTGCCTGGGGGAGGCGGAACGCGAGGACGCCACCATTCCGGCGCAAAAAGCCTTGTCCGCCATGGTCCGCACCGGCAACCGGTTCGGCGCCAACCATATCGCCGACATCCTGGTCGGCGCCAACACCGAGAAAATCCGCCAGCAAGGACACGACCGCCTGCCCACCCACGGCGTCGGCAAGGACAGGGACAAGCCGTACTGGCGCCGGGTCGTCGAAGCGCTGGTCACCCGCGGCCTGGCCGAGGTGAAGGACAGCCAGTATCCGGTGCCGGCCATTACGGACGAGGGCTGGCGCGTGCTCCGGGGGGAGATCGGTTTCGAAATGCTCAAGGCGGCGGAAAAGAAGGGAACGTCCAAACGCTCCGCCGCTTCCGCCGCCGCGCTTCCGTACAACCAGAACCTTTTCGCGCGCCTCAGGAAGCTCCGCATGCGGCTGGCCGAGGAGCAGAACGTGCCGCCCTACGTGGTGTTCGCGGACAGGGCGCTCCAGGACATGGCGCGGGTGCTGCCCCGGAGCCACGACGAAATGCTCCTGGTGTCGGGCGTCGGCATGCACAAGCTGAAAGTGTACGGCGACGTTTTCCTGGCCGAAATCGCCCGCTACCTGGACGAGCATCCGGAGGACGATCGGCCGCGCCGCGCCGCCGCGCCCGCGATTTCCGCCAAGGCCGCGCCGGCCAGGCCGGCGCCGGTGATGGAGAAGGAAGAGCCCGGCGACACCGCGCTCCTGACCTGGAATCTGCTGTCCGAAGGCATGAGCATTCCCGAAGCCGCGTCCCGCCGCAACCTGAAGGCGGAGACGATTGTCAGCCACATGGAAAAGCTGGCGAAAATGGGCTATTCGTTCAATCCCGATCAATTCCTCGAACCGGAGCGGCTCGACATGATCAAGAAGCTGTTCGCCGCCTCCGGGTCGATCTACACCAAGCCGGTGATCGACGCGTCGAACGGCGAGGTGACCTACCTCGAGGCGAGGGTGGCGCGGCTGTTTTTGTGAATTACGGCAGTATATCCCACCCCGGCAGCGGCGGGCGAGGCGTTTCCCCCTTGTCCCGCGCGGCCGTTTCGGACTCCCGAATCCGCGCCGCCAGCCCCGGAACCTCCCGTTCCGCCTCGAGCCCGCGCAGCACATCCGCGACGCCGGCGAATTCGCGATTCTTTCCGGCGATGAAACGCCGGTAATTGCCGATCTCGGCGATGGCGGCGGACAACACGGCCAGCAATTCCTTCCGCCTTTCCTCCTTCCGCCGCGCTCTGGCGGCGTTTTCCGCTTCGGCCGCTTTGACGCGGGTGTAAAAATAATAGGAAAAACCGGCCAATGCCAGGATGGGGACAATGATTGTCCCGGCCGTGGCCACGCTGATCACCAGCGTCATGATTCCGGGCAGGATCAGTTTTTCGTCCAGCCATTGGACCTTTGCCGGCGCCTGATCGGTTTCGTCCCACTGGCGGCTGAACGATGCCATGAGATCGGACTGGTTTTCGCCGTTGGCGGTTTGCCCTGTCCAGTTCTCCAGCTTCAATTCTATTCGGGTCGGGACAAGCGCGCCGCCGGCGGCGGCCAACTGTTTCAGCGCTTCCTCCATCCAGGGCCGGCCAAGGCCCAATGCCAGCCGTTGCGTCGCCGTCCCGTCGGCGTCCGCGCCGGCGGCGATGGCGGCGAGCAGATCGGAAAACGCCCGGCACGGGCTGTGGGCAGGCCATTCCGCGTCGATGCGCCCGCCGGCCGAATGCATATCGCCCCTCTCCTCGATCAGGAGTTGGCAGATGCGGTGTTCGCGGCGCAGCGGTTTTTCCTCATCGCGAAACTCCCCGACGAGCGATGCGAGCAGCGGTCCTTCGTCGAAGGGCGGGCGCGACGCCGGCGCCGGCGATTTTTTATCGGCGATGCCGACGAAAAAATCGCGTATCGCCGTCTGCGTAGCGGCCCAGTCCAGGCTTTTCGCCATATCGGGCCAGGTCGGGCTGTATTCGGCCAGCAGGGGGAATTTGTCCGGTTCGGTTTTCCCGCCTTTTCCGGCCAGCAGATTGAACCAGGGGGAAGGCGCGCCGTCATCGCCGCCACCGCCATCGGCGGCGCGGGCGGCGACGGCCCAGTCCCGCGCCGCCTGCCGCAAAACGGCCCAGCCTTCAAGGCCGAACGCCCCTTCCGCCGCGGCGAAAAACACATTCGCGAGATGGGGATCGAGGTTGTCCGGATTTTGCGCCGCCAGATAGCGGCGCAGCCAGGCGATTTCGGCGTCCCGGCGATCCAGCCGGCGGGCGAGGAGGCAGAAAAAGAGCGATGTCCTGACGGCGTCCGCCGCCACCGCTTCCCGGGCGCGGTTTTCCGCTTCCGCGCGATCGCCCTGGAGCCAGGACGAAAGGGCGAGGGCGGCCGAGGCGAGCCAGTAGGACGGGGCGGCGATCCGCAGCGATTCGATGTCCGGGGCGGGCGGAAGCTCGCCCTTTTCCATACTCCGGAGCATGTCCCGCGCCTGTCGGCGGACCTTGTCGCACGTTTCGAACTCGTCGGCGATGCGCCGCTCCAGAAGAAAGGCGTGGTGCCTGCTTTCCACCAGCGTGATCAGCCTGCCGATATCGGCGGTGAAGGAGCGGAGTTCCCGGGTCATGGCGGCGATGTCGGAATCAAGGCCGGCCAGCCTCGTATCGACCTTGTCCGTCACCTCCCGGGTAAGCCGTTCGCCGGCGTCGAGGCGGCGCGATAGCGTCACGAGGTTGGATTGCAGTTCATTTATCACCGTATCGGACATGGCCCGCCTTTCCCTTTATGGAGAATTATGCCGTGCGCGGACGGCGGCCGCCCATGCCTCCGGCGTCGTATCGGTAATTGCGCGATAGGGGAAGGATAAACCATATTCCAATATTGGCAACCAAAAATGCCAGATTCGGCGGGCAACATTTCTCTTTTATCGGAACCCGTCCGCGCGGGGACGGACGCGTCGGCAACAATGCCGCAAAAATCCAGTAAAAATGCGTTTTTTCGCGATAAGAACAGAAAAATCTTCGAAAGGCGCTTTTGGTTTCAAGCATTTTATCAACGAACAATTCTCGCGGCATTACGCCGCCACAATAAGGAGCAATTTAATGCATGTGGACAATCGGATTTCAAAAAGATGCGGTTGGAAAACCGGACGGGTGCGTATGGCGCCGCTGGTTTTCTTCGTGACTTTCGCGGCCGTGTGCGGGCTGTGCCCGCAGCGGGCATGGGCGGCAGCGCTGGTGATTCAAGAAGCGGGAAATAGTGCCTCCGATGGGCAGCTAGGTATATCAGGCACTACTCCTGGTGCTGTTGGTACGGATCAGACGTATCGCATTGAGAATAACGCTGCAGTCAACGAAACTGATCCACTCTCGACGGTGACGGGTGTATCCACCGATGGTGTGACAATCACCGGTGGAACCGGTGGCGTTGGCGCGGCTGATGCTACCAATGGTCCCGGCGGCAATGCGGGCACGATTACGGTGAATGCCGCAACCGGCACGGAATTTGGCAACGTTGGTGGTGGAACGCCGTCGACCATTGCAGGCGGTATCGGCGGTAATGGTGGCGCCGGAGGCGTCGCAGCCGCCGGTTCAATTGGCGGAATTGGTGGCACAACAATCTTTACGATCGGCAATACAACCACCATTTATGACACATTTGCCATTCAAGGCGGTGCCGGCGGGAATGGGGGCGATGGTGATACCGGTGGTGCAGGTGGTGACGGCGGTATTGGTGGAGAAATTATTTTCAATGGCGGCGGCAGTCTGAATTCCGTTACCACGGTTTACGGCAATATCGCGGTGACGAGTGGCAATGGCGGAACCGATGGTACACCCAACACCGGCGCCGGCGGCCTTGGTGGCCTCGGCGGCGCTGTGAATGTGGATATTACCGGCACGGTGAAATTCGTTGAAGGCACCACTCCCGTTGTTCACACGTTGGATTTTGCCCGTGGTACTTCTATTACCAACGGCGATACGGCCGCTGTGCATTCTTCCATCGGCACTCTGGAAGCGGTCGGGACGGAGGTTCGGATGACGCTCACCGGTTTGGATTTTAATGCTGCTCAAGACTATGTCGACTTCGGCACGCTGAAGCTGACCAATGGCGGTATTTTCGCCACGACGGATACGGTGATCGATGCCTATAATAGTGCCGATCCTGCTCAGCAGTATCGTGTCACAAGCCTGTACGTGAGCGGTCTCGATAATATCTGGAATACCGCCGGTACCTACACTCCCGCCCTGATGAACATCCCTAATGGCGGCAAATTGACCTTCGATGTGACCGGCGTGAGCGCAAATCCGGGCCTCGCAATGCTGACCACGTACGATGGGTCATTATTCGATTACACACTAGCCAGCAAGGCGGCGGTGGTCGATTTTGACGGCTTTGCCCTTGCCGCCAACCGTTATGGCAACCCGAACCTCGAAATCACCGCCGGCACCAAGGCGGAGCACCGCGCCTTGATCGGCGAAGACATCATCTTGATCGATGGCGCCACCGGTTGGACGAACAGCCAGTGGGGAGCTATGGGAACTACCGAAACCGCCAACACCGTCCGCTACTACGCCCAGAACGGCACGTCGCGGTTCTATTACGACACCTATGGTGAACAAGGTACGGGTACCAACCCCGACATGCTGCGCGCCATCGCGGACGGCGAACTGTCGGCCGCCACCGCGTACAGCCAGTACCAGGCCGCCGTGGCGGAAACCGCCGGCGACATATTCATGGACAACACCTGGCCCGCCATCCGGAACCTCGCCGACACGCTCCAGCCCTGCACCTTCGGCATCGTCGCCCGCGGGTCCTACTTCTCGGTCAACCAGGACCAGGACTACAACAGCGAAGTCGACAAGGATCAGTGGGCGGCCGCCCTGGCCGGCGGGTTCAAATACGGCACCGGAACCGGCGAATTCACCTTCGGCGCCTTCTTCGAATACGGCCACGGCAAATACGACACCGCCACCATCGTCCCCGGCTGGGGCAATGCGCAAGGCCTGTTCGGCCCCGGCCCCGACCGCATCACCGGCCACGGCGACGCCGATCTCTACGGCGGCGGCCTGTTCGCCCACCACAAGTTCGAGCAGGGCACCTATATCGAGGCCGGCGCCCGACTCGGCTATGTGAAGCAGAAATACCGCATGTACGGCCACGGCCTTGACAACCGCGCCGACTTCGACGGCAGCGACCATTACTGGGGCATCGACCTCGGCCTTGGCCAGCAGATCAAGTTCAACAACGACAACACCCGGCTGGATCTGTACGGCCGCTTCCTGTGGACCCATTTGCAGGACAAGGACTACAACAACGGCTACGGCGAGCAGATGCGGATGGAATCGGTCGATTCGCTCCGCACCCGCCTCGGCGCCCGCATCGACCAGAATCTCGGCGACGGCGGCCTCGGGGTGTACGCCGGCGCGGCCTGGGAACAGGAGTGGGACGGCAATGCGGACGGCGTGGTGGCGGGCCGCAGGATTTTCCGCCCCGCCAACAACAACGGCGCCAGCGCGTTCGGCGAACTGGGCGTGTCCTACAAGCCGCGCGACAAAAACCTCGCGGTCGAAGCCGGCGTTTTCGGCCTGACCGGCAAGCAGCAGGCGTTCGGCGGATCGCTTGGATTCGTGCTCGGGTTCTGAGCAGGGCAAAACAGAATAAATAACGGCCAACATGCGCGGATGCGCGTGTTGGCCGTTATGTACGCCGGGCACGGCGTACGTCTAATGAGGTTAAAGTCCTCTGCGAGCCGTGGTGAAACGGAATCGCTAGCCCAAGGCAAATGCGTCGCGGTAACGCGGTGTGTGAAGGAAGCCGGCGGCAAAACTCGGACGGGAC
>JAVBRW010000376.1:0-6464 GCA_031547475.1 Planctomycetota bacterium | reverse complement strand
GGGGCGGAAGTGCCGGGTCCGGTTGCGGGCGGCCGCGACGACGGCGGCGCCACCGGAGGGGTGCGGACTTCCCCGGTCGTGCCCGGCGCGGGGAGCTGGGCGGGTTCGGCATGGGGCTGGCCGCCGGATTCCGGGGGCGTCTCGCTCGTTCCCCAGTAGCGGTATCCCATATACACGAAGAAGCATAGCAAAATGCTGACGACAAGCGCCAGGTGCCTGGCTGCGTTGCGATTCATTTTGTTGCCTTCCCTTGCGTCAAAGTCGCCGGAAACCGCCAAACGCCGCCCACGGCCGGCACCGGTACGCGAACCGTATGAAAAGGTTCAGGTTCCGGTCAAAACGGCCCTATTATAGTTTATGCAGGATTGAAGCGTAAATGTCAATCGGCAGTACCGGAGAAAAACGCTGGGCGAATACAACTTAGGTTCTGTCAGATAATAAATGAAGCACCGGGGCCTTTATCGAATGCGCTATAGCTGCGTTGCTGTTGAAAAGTTGCTATAGTTATTTCCTGACAGGCCCTTACACCCGCCGCGAACTGTTCAGCCACAGGATAATCCCCAGGACCGCCACCACCGCGTCGGGGATCCAGATGACCCAGTACGGCAGCAAATCGCGGCTCACCTGCGTCTCCGCCGATTTCAGGGCGAGGAAGTAGATGCCGGTGACGACAATGCCGGTGGCGAACGAGGCGACCAGCGTTCCCCGCGTTCGCATGCCGAGGGGAATGCCGAGAAAGGCGAAGGCGAGGCAGGAAAAGCACAGCGCGAGCCGCATGTTGATCTCGGCCGTCCGGTTCCGGATGACGGAAAGGCGGCGCGCCTTGTCCGACTCGAGGGCATTCCGCTGCGATTCGGGCATAGCGGCGATTTTGTCGGCGCTCGCCTCGTGTTTGTGGAGCCAGTCCTCTGCCTCGCGCCGCGATTTGGCCAGTTCGGACGGGGGCCAGAACGAGGTGCGGTTGGCGTGGATGGTGACGTTCGGCTTGCCGCTCATGATCAGCCGTTCTTCGCCCGATTCGCCGTCGGCGATGAAGGAGCGGTTGATGTCGCTCAGGTGGAGGTCCTGGAATACCGGCTTCGACACCAGCATTTTCAGCACCAATTCCGTCGAGCCCGAATCGGAGAAATCCTCGACTTCGTGATCCCGCGCCACCACCCGCTTGGCCGGATAGGGATAGTGCGGATCCCAGGGGAAATTGGCTCCGGCCTGGCTGCGATCCGGAATGGCGAAGCGGGTGATGTCGAGGGCGGCGCGGCCCGCCGGATCGCGGGACGGATCCAGCTTCGACATGGCGACCCATTCGTTGCCGGTCTGGACCGAGAGGTTGCCGGGACGGGTGATCATGCGGTGGAGGATGTTGGCCTGATCGTCGATGACCAGTCTTTCGATGTTGCGGATGGCGGGGAGGAGCGCCGTCTCGTTCATGGCCAGGGTGACGAAGATGGCGATGACGGAGGTGAGGATGGCCGGGAGCATGAGCCAGAACGGGTTGACGCCGCCGGCGTAGGCGGCCATGATCTCGTTGTCCTTGGCCAGACGGCTGTAGCAGATGATGATGCCGGTGACGATGGCCAGCGGCAGCACGAACGGGCAGATGAGGGGGATGAAGTTCGGCAGCACCCGGGCCAGCGTGTAGGGGCCGATGCCGTCCCGCATGACCTGCCCGGCGAACACCGCCATGAGAATGACCGAAAAGACGGCCGCCGCCATCAGCACGCCCTTCAGCAGTTCCCGCCAGATATAGGAGGGAAGGGTGACGAGCCGGGTGAAGCGGCGGCGGCCGCTGAAGGCCGGATCGTCCCACGCGTCGGACGGCGCGACGTAATAGAATCCGGTGGCGCCGAGCATCTGCTCGCCGTCAGGCCCGACGGGCGCGGTTTTCGCTTCGGGGGTTTTGCCGACGATGCGCAGGCCGCCCTTGTTGTCCATATGCATTCTTCCTTCTTGAATGCATAATGCATAATGCATAATGCATAATTGAACCGCACCCTCCGTGTTGCCCGACGGCGCGGTTCATTATGCATTATGCATTATGCATTATGCATTGTCCAACATCTTGCCCTTGAAAAACGCCGCCTCGCCCGCGATATCCTTCGCCTTGGTGACGGCGGTGCAGATGGCGACGGTGCGGGCGCCGGCCTTGACGACGCCGTCGATGGTGCCGCGGTTGACCGAACCGATGGCGCAGAACGGCAGCTTGCCCCATCCGGCCGCCCAGCGGACGTATTCGAGCCCGACCGCCATGCGGTGCTGCTTGGTGCTGGTCTCGTAGACCGGGCCGACGCCGATGTAGTCGGCGCCGTCGCGGTGGGCCTTTTCGGCCAGCGCCGGTTCGCAGGTCGACACGCCGATAATCTTGTCGAACCCGACGATGCGCCGGGCGAGATGGACGGGCAGATCGCCCTGCCCGACGTGGATGCCGTCGGCGTCGACCAGGGAGGCGATGTGGGGCTTGTCGTTGATGAGGAAAAGCGCCCCGCCCTCGCGGCAGATTTCGGCCATGGCGGCGGCCAGGCGGTGGAATTCGCCGTCCTCCATTTCCTTTTCGCGCATCTGGATGATGTCGGCGCCGCCCCGCACCGCCTCCCGCGCCGCGGTCAGCGGATCGGTCGAGCACAGGCTTGTCGTGACAAGAACGTACAGGCGCGCCTTGGCCAGCCGCTGTTTCAGCGTCGCGTCCGCCATGAGCAGGGGCTCGATGGCGTACAATTCGTAGCGAAGTTTTTCGAAACCGGCGCCCAGCCCGGCGTTTTCCACCTTGCCGTATTCGGACAGGACGCGGAGCGCCTCGGCGGCGCGGCGGGCGGCGGCGGCGGCGACCGAGCGGACGTCGGGGCGCTTCGTCTCGGCCGGTGTCTTGATGCCGGCGCCGACGTCGCCGTCGATGTCGCGGCTGAACAGGGGCGCCTCCCCCCGGCTCGGGCCGGCGGCCAGTTCGGCCAGGCCGTGGCGGACCGCTTTGCAGCGGGCGGACAGGGCGGGCGATTCGAGGATGAAACGGGCGTATTCCTCCAGCGTTCTGAGCGCCTCGCCGGCGCGGTTCAGGTTGGCGTCCATGATGCGGGCGACGGAGTTGGGCATTCGGGTTCCTTCCTTCAGGAGTTCTGCAAAATATCCGCCATGGCGTCCATGATTTCGGGGACTTCGGCCATTCTACCTATACCTGTGTCGCCGCAGGCGAGGTTTCCCGTGCCCGGGCCTACGAAACGGTAGCTGCCCTTCCGCAGCGTTTCCAGGTTGCGCCGGGTGGCCGGGTTGTTCCACATGCCGCAGTTCATGGCCGGCGCCAGAAGGATCGGCTTGTCGGTGGCGAGAAGCGTGTCGGTCAGCAGATTGTCGGCCATGCCGTGGGCGATTTTCGCCATGGTGTTGGCGGTGGCCGGCGCCACGACGATGAGGTCCGGGCGCTGGGCCAAGGCGATGTGTTCGGGCCGCCGTTCCGGCTTCCACGGGTTGTGGTGCACTTCGCGGCGCGTAACCGACGCGAACATGAGGGGCGTGACAAACTGCATGGCCGCCGGCGTCATGATGACATCGACCAGCGCGCCCGCCTGCGTCAATTTGCTGCACAGATCCACCGCCTTGTATATCGCCACGCCGCCGGCGGCGCCGAGGACGATGGTTTTGCCGTTGAATATCGACATGAGGAATTCCTTTATTTAAGATTGTAGATTGTAGATTTAAGATTTATTCCCGATGGAGACGTCTACTGGAAATAATAAATCTTAAATCTACAATCTACAATCTTAAATCAATTTCACAAACTTCCCGTACGCCTCGTCCCACTCCGCCCCGTTCCGGGGCTCGTAGAGGGGCGCCTCGAACGAGCGGGAGGAAATTTCCCGCGCCTCGGACAGGGATCCGATGTCCCCCAGGGCCATCGCCTGCATCAGCACATTGCCGATCGCTTTCGCCCGCGCCGGTCCCGCCCGGACCGGAATGCGGGTGGCGTCGGCGACCATCTGGCAGAACAGCGGATGTCCGGCGCCGTAGCCCAACAGATGCAGGATGCGGATTCTCCTTCCCGTCGCCGCCGCCAGTTGCGCAATAGCGCGCCGGTGCGACAGGACGAGGCTTTCCAGGCACAGCCGGATGAAATCGCCCCGGGTGTCGGCCAGCGGCTGGCCGGTCTCGCGCAGGAACGCGTTGATCGCTTCCGGCACGTCCGCCGAGTCGTAAAGGGACGGCAGATTCGGGTCGATGAAGCGGGTCAGCGGACGGGCGGCGCCGGCCAGGACCAGCACTTCCTCGGCCGCAAACTCCCTGCCCTCCTGCCGCTCCCACGCCTTGAGGCAGCCGACCAGCGGCACAAGCCCCGCCACGGTTTTCGCCAGGCGGAAGTTGCCGTCGACCCCGCCCTCGTTGGCCAGGCCGGCGGCGAAGGTGTCGTCGTTGACCAGAGGCGTTGGCATTTCGACGCCGACCTGATCCCAAAGCCCGGAGACGATGTAGGCCCATTCGTCCCCCGCCGCCGGCGCCGCCGCCACCGCGCCGGCGATGGAATGGCTGGCCGGGGCGATGACCGGCACCATGCCGAGGCCGCATTCCGAGGCGGCGGCGTCGACGATTTCGCCGATGACGGTGCCGGGCGCGACAATGTCCGGAACCGCCCCGGCCGGGATTTTCGTCGCCGAGACGACATCCCGCGACCAGTCGCCGTTTTCCACATCGTACATGCCGGTGGTGGTGGCGAGGGTGTATTCCTGCACCGCCGTCCCGGTGAGGAAATACGACACCAGGTCGGCCATGAGCAGGACGGTCGCCGTCTTGTCGAGAAGCGGGCTGCCCGATTTCGCCAGGGAAAAAAGCTGGCACAGCGTGTTCTGCCGCCTTGACTGGGCGCCGGTCTTCAGGTGCAGGCTCCGTTCGGGAATGACGGCGTGGAGCTTTTCCCTGGCGCCCAGCGTGCGTTTGTCCATGAAATGCACCGGGTTGGCCAGAAGCTGGCCGGTCTTGTCCAGCAGGCCGAAATCCACACCCCACGAGCTGCACGCCACGCTGTCGAGGGCGGAGCCGTATTTGGCCGAATACCCGCGCAAACCGAGTTTCGCGTTGATGATCATGCCGGGAAAGTCCCAATACTCCACCCCCAGCATGCCGGTGGACAGGATGGGAAACGCGTGGATCGGATCGATCGCCACGGTCTTCCCGTCGAACAGCCCCACCGCCGCCTCGCCCCTGCCGACGCCGAACTCCAGCGCCACGTAACGTCTCTGCCTGGCCATGATTCGTCTCCCCGGGTCTTGGGAACCCCTGAAATCCCTCATTTTCTCGATCTTGGAGACATGAGGGATTTCAGAGGTTCGCCCTACTTCTTCCTTCGCCCGGACGGAGCGGTGCGGACCTTGAACACATTGTGCAGCTTCTCCTCCCGGGACCTGGCTTTCATCCCCACCGCCCTTTGGTACAGCTTTTCCTGGCTGCGGAAAATCGGTTCGTGCGGCGCCGGCTTTTCCCGCGCGTACATGCCGTCGGGGAGAAGCTCCCAGGCGCTGACGTTGTCGGAGAACCCCGCGTCCAGCACCGCCAGCACCTCCCGCCGGCAGTCCGGATCGTTTATGGGGAACAGGAGCTCGAGCCGGCGGTCCATGTTCCGTTCCATCCAGTCGGCCGACGACAGGTAGACTTCCTCGTCGCCGCCGTTGCCGTAATGGAAAATGCGCGGATGCTCGAGGAAACGGTCGACGATGGACCAGACCCGGATATTGTCGGACAGGCCCGGCACGCCCGGCCGGAGCCGGCACATGCCCCTGACCAGCAGATCGATTTTCACCCCCGCCCGGCTCGCCTTGTACAATTCGCGGATAAGCTGGGGATCGATGAGCGCGTTCATCTTGGCGCGGATGAAGCCGGGCTTTTCGGCGCTGTGCTTTTCCGCTTCGCGGCGGATCATGGCGATGGTGCGCGAACGGAGGCCGATGGGCGCCATTTCGATGTAGTTCCACACCGGCGGCAGGCTGTAGCCGGTGATGACGTTGAAGAAGGCCGATATGTCGGCGCCGAGGGCGGCGTCGGCGGTCAGGAGCCCGAGATCGGTGTACTGCCGCGCCGTCCGGTCGTTGTAGTTGCCGGTGGCGAGGTGGCAGTAGCGGCGGATGCCGCCGTCCTCGCGGCGGATGACCAGCGCCGCCTTGGAGTGCGTTTTGTAGCCGACCACGCCGTAGATGACGTGGGCGCCGGCCGCGTCCAGGCGCTGCGCCCAGGTGATGTTCGCCTCCTCGTCGAAGCGGGCCTGCAGCTCGACCAGGGCGGTGACCTGCTTTTTCCGCTCCGCCGCCCGGATGAGGGCGCGCACCAGCGGGCTTTGGCCGCTCACGCGATAGAGGGTTATCTTGATGGCGAGGACGTCCGGATCGTCGGCGGCGGTCTCGATGAAGCGGGTGACCGGATCGAACGACTGGTACGGGAGGCTGACAATCACGTCCTTCTGGGCGATGGTCTCGAACAGTTCCTGGTTGCCG
>JAVBRW010000024.1:0-3324 GCA_031547475.1 Planctomycetota bacterium | reverse complement strand
CGCTTCGACCTCCCACCAACAAAAACCCCCCCCACACCCCCCCCTAAACGTCACCCCGGCGTGCGCTCGTTGACCCAGGCGAAAAGCGGGAAGTTGAGCCGGGGTCCATCGGGCAAAACATGCGCTATGGAACTGTACTGTGCGGTTATTTCATTCACAACCCGCTGACCAGCCTCCTGCCATCGAACTCCAACCGCTTCGGACCGGACAAAATGCGCATGGTCGGATTCGCTTCCACCTCGCTCCGCATGTTTTCCGACACCTCGATGACCGACAGGGCAGACGTGTTTTTGATATGCACCACCCTGACCGACTCCGGCGTCACGTTGTGGCTGGCGCAATAGGCGATGAGAACGGCGTCCCGATCGTCCCGGGCGACCAGCGGCAAACGGCTGCCGATCAGGCCAGTGGCGGTGATGGAATTGGTGTAGGTGCTGGAAAAATCCACCTTCTCGGCCAACCGCAAAGTCACCACGTCGGCCATGCCCATGCCGATGGCGTTGCCGTTGGAATGATCGGACAGATCAAGGGCGGCGATGACCTGGATGGGCGGCGCGTCGAAACCGGGATTGCCGGTCACCGGCCTGCCGGTGACGTTCGGATCCATGCCGGCGCCGCTGATCTCTTTTCCAATCTGATCGACGATGAGAATGTCCATTCCCTTCAGGAGCAGCTTGGCCATCGCTTTCTTCGTTTCGAGAAGCAGCTCCTTTTCGCGGGCGATCAATCCGTCCACCGGAACCGCCTCGACCCGCATCGTCTGCGAATAGCCGTTCTCGAGAATGGCGAGTCCGAACAGCACGTGGCCGCTGGCCAGCGTCACCGCCGCCGCCGCCTCGAAGGTCTGCGACATGGCGGAAAAACCGAGATGGTGGAGGGTTTTGGCGCCCTGGTGCTTGCCGAGGCCGATGGCCAGCATTTTGCACAGGCCGCTTTCCACCGGCGCCTTGAAATCGGCGTGCACTTTCACCCGGTTGACCGGCACCAGGTAGTCGGCCGCATAGGCCGCCTTGTCGCAATACACGGGCAGGCCGTCCGGCAGCCTGCCGACCAGTTCGGTGTCCATCGAGGACACGATGGGCGCGCCCACGCTTTCCTCGGTGATGCCGTAGTCGGCGAGCACGGCCAGTTGCCCTTCGGCGGTGGCGCCGCCGTGGCTGCCCATGGCGGGAACGATGAAGGGGAGGGCGCCCGCCTCTTTCAAAACAGCGACCAGCGCCCGCAGGATGACGACGATGTTTTTGATGCCCCGGCTGCCGGCGGTGAGGGCGATGCGTTTTCCCGACAGCGGCGGCAAGGACGGCGCCAGGCGGGCGAACGTCTCCCGCACTCCCGCCGCCGGATCGTCCAAATGCTTTTTCTCGAACGTCTGCTCCACCGTCAGCATGGCGGGGAGTTGCAGCTCCGGATCGCAGGAAAGTTTGTAGTTGAGCCGGGAAAGGGATTCGAGCATGGGTTGTCCTCCGTTTGAGTGGATTTAAGATTGTAGATTGTAGATTTAGGATTTATTCCCGCTCCAAACGGCAGCTTGAAGATAAATCTTAAATCTACAATCTGCAATCTTAAATTATTTGATCCTTCCGCCGTTGACGTTTTCCCACAAATCGCCGTTTTTGCCCATCTTCGGCTTGATCTCGTCGGCAATCGCCATAACCTGCGCCAGCACATCGGCCGGCACCTTGGTCTCGTAGGCGTCGATGTTCTGCTTCAACTGCTCGACATTGCGGGCGCCCACCAGAATGCTGCCCATGCCTTCGCGGTTCTTGAGGAAGGCCAAGGCCAGCGCCGCGATGGAAATGCCGGTCTTGTCGGTTATGGCCTGCAGTTTGGCGATGGCCGGGAAAATCACGTCCTCGAACCCGACGTCGGTGTGGCGGCCCTGTTTCCACATGCTCGAATAGAACCGCGTTTCGCGCCGTTCGAGCGGGACATCCTCGACCTTTTTGTATTTGCCGGACAGCAGGCCCTGCGCCAGCGGGCAATAGGCCCAAATCGCCACGCCGTCCGCCAGGCTGGCGGGAACGACCTCGTATTCCACCTGCCGCCAAATCATCGAATAGGGAAGCTGGTTCAGCACGATGTCGTGGCCCTTGACCTTCGCCAGCGACTGCGGACCGTGGTTCGACACGGCGATGGAACGGATTTTGCCGTCCGCCTTGAGCTTTTCCAAAGCGCGCATGGTTTCGTCGGCCGGAATGGCGGGATTGGGCCAGTGGATGAGGAACACGTCGACATAATCGGTCTGCAGGCGTTTCAGGCTGCCTTCGCATTCGGCGATGACATCGTTGTAGGCGAGCATGGCGGCGCGAACTTTGGTGGAAATGTACAAATCCTTCCGGCGCGTTTTAATCGTCTTGCCGAGAATTTCCTCCGCCTTGCCTTCTCCGTACATGGCCGCCGTGTCAATCAGGTTGATGCCCGCCTCCAGCGCCGCGTTGATGGTGGCGACGGAATCGGCCTCCGCGTTCGGCCCCCAAATCTTGGCGCCGGAAAACGCCCAGGTCCCCAGGGAGAAGCGGGAAACGCTCATGTCGGTGTTCTTGAGCCGGAAAAAGTCCATGTCCATCCTTTCATGCAAGCTTTCAAGGAAACCGGGCAAACCGCCGCCCGGTTTCCTTGAAAATTGTTATTGAAAAATTATCCGCCCCATGCGGCGCTCCAAACTATTGTATACCATGTTGGCGCCAATTTTACAAGAGCACTAACACGAACGTCCCCGCCGTTATCAACAGGCCGCCCAGCACGGTTTTCAAGGTGAGCGTTTCGCCCAGCACCACGGCCGCCATGACAATGCTGATGGCGAGGCTGAATTTGTCGATGGACACCACTTTCGCCACTTCCCCCATCTGGAGCGCCCGGAAATAAAACAGCCACGACAAACCGGTCGCGCAGCCGGAAAGAACGAGGAACAGCCAGCTTTTCCTGGTTATGTCCGCCAGTTCCAAATGCTTCCCGGTCGCGAAGACAATGCCCCAGGCGATGACCAGTATCACGCAGGTGCGGATGGCGGTGGCGAGGTTCGAATTGACGCCGGCGATGCCGATCTTGGCGAGAATGGAAACCAGGGCGGCGAAAAACGCCGAAAGAAGGGCGTAGACAATCCACATGGGGGCTCCAGAGATGAATGACCTATGAACAATTATTGATTCCGATATCAAGAATGTGACTCGACTTGGAATACACGTGTGTGACAGCCCGCGAGCCGCCCCCTCACCCCAACCCTCTCCCCCTCACGGGGGCGAGGGAGAGTTGGTGGGTCCAACGACAATGTAAGAACGTTTTTTATTTCTTTGCCGTGCGCCCAGTACGCTCCCTCGCCCCCGT
>JAVBRW010000300.1:0-7082 GCA_031547475.1 Planctomycetota bacterium | reverse complement strand
CGACGCGCGCGCGGGCCACCGGCGGGGCGGTTCTGGCCGGGGCGGATTTTTTCTGTGCCGGGCGGACGCGCGGTTCGGCTACCGGCTGCGCCTGTTTGTTCCTGCCGTAAACCAGCTCCGACAGATGGCGTATGGTTTCGTGCATTTCCGTCACCTGCTCGGTCATGCTGTTGGAGGCGGAGGCGGTATCCTCCGACGCCGAAGAATTCTGCTGGGTGACTTTCTCCATCTGGGCGACCGCATTGTTGACCTGTTCCACGCCTTGCGCCTGTTCGTTGGCGGCGTTGGCGATTTGTTCGATCAGATCGCCCATGCCGCCGGCGCCTTTTTCGATCTGCTGATAGCTGTCGGCCAGGCGCTTGCTTATGCCGGAGCCGGTGCGGATGCTTTCGACCGTGCCCTGAATGAGGGCGGTGGTGTCGCGGGCGGCGGCGGCGGAACGTTGCGACAGATTCCTGACCTCGTCCGCCACGACGGCGAAGCCTTTCCCCGCCTCGCCCGCGCGGGCCGCCTCGACGGCGGCGTTCAGGGCGAGCAGGTTGGTCTGGAACGCGATATCCTCGATGGTCTTGATGATCTGGCCGACCTTCTCCGAGCGTTCGTTGATTTCGTGCATGGCGCCGGCCATTTCCTGCATGGACTGGGAGCCTTCGCGGACCAGTTTCACCGTGTCCCGGGTCTGTTGGTTGGTGCGGTTGGCGTTGTCGGCGGCCATGCGGGTCATGGAGGCGATCTGTTCCAACGCGGAAGAGGTTTCCTCGAGGGCGGACGCCTGCTGGTTGGCGCCGTCGGCGAGGCTGTGGGAGGCCTGGGCAATGCTGTCTGCCGCGCCGGAGATGATTCGCTCGCCGTTCTGCAATTCGTGGATGACGGCGTCGATGGGGTTGGCGATGGAACGGACGATGACCCAGGCCAGGGCGAGGCCGACAACAACGGCGATGCCGAGCGCGGCGAGAAGGAGCTCCTCGGCCGTCGAACCCATGGCGGCGATGGCGGTGTTTTCGTCGTCGATGGTCTGGGTTACGGCCACGACCTGCGAAGCGACCGCGCGGGACACGGCGCGGACCTGAACGGAAGCGCGTTCGGACAGCGCCTGGGTCGCGACGGTCAATTCGTCGACCTTGAGGTAGAGTTCCTCGATTTCCGTGGAGATGCGATCGTTGGAGCCGGCGATTTCCTTGAACTTGCCGGCGAGGGCCAGATCCTCGGGGGAGGAAAATTTCCCGGACGGGTTGAACTCGCCGAACGAGGCGACGAGTTCGGCCATGTTTTTCTGGCTTTCATCGAAGAATTCGCGCGCATCGTTGCCGCGCTTTCCGAGTCCGCGCCAGAAGGCCTGGCCGCCCCAGGCGACATTGTCGAACACGTGGCTGAAAAAGTCGAGCCTGTCCGTGCGGCGGTCAAGTTCATCCGGGTCTTCGATTTCCTTGCCCACCAGTTCCTTCTGGCTATCTGAAGCGGCGTTGTACTGTTCGTCCGACAGCCCGCTCAAAGCCTCCTGGATGACGATGAATTCGGCGGTTTTGGCGCGGATCTGGTTATCGCAGTCGCGAAGCTGGGCGCCGAGCCGGCGCAGCTCTTCCGCATCTTTCTTGCATTGGACAAGGGCGGCGCGGCTGTCCTGGAGGCGGGCGGGATCGGATTTGGCCAAAGCGCTTTCCAGGCTGGCCATCTCCTTCAGGAGTTCCTGCATTTCCTTGTCCGCCCGCTGGTAATCCTCTTGCTTGAACGTGTAGGCGTAGGCGTAGAAGTTCATGCCGGCGTTGATCACCTGGGCTGAAATGTTGATCCAGTGGTTGTTGGCAGGAATGAGTTCGCGGCTGACGAAATCGACGTTCCGCTTGGCCAGGTCGATGGATTGGTTCGCATTCCGGAATGCATTGATGGCAAAGAGGGAAGTGGCGACGGTCAAAATAATCATGAGGGAAAATGCGAGATACAATTTAGTGCGAAGCGCCATGTCACTACTCCTCGGTAATCGATGGAATCAGGATTGGGTACCGCCGACACTGCCGGATGCGCGTATTACTTGTTCAGTGTGTAGGGACGCTGTTCGTAAGTGAATTTCGGGTCGGTGAAATAGCCTTGTTTCATGTTCTCGCCGACCCAGCGGTTGATTTCCCGCAGCACTTCGTCCGATGTCCTGAACTGCGGCTGCCGACTCATTTCATCGAATTTCATCTTGACGATGCGGTCGGCCGCCTTGTTGACGGACAGGGCGAGGACGGGTTCGGCCTTGACCTTGTCCACCACCTCGGTCATCGAATTGATGGCGCCCTGGGCCGCGCCGATGGCGTCGCCGAGCGTTTTCACGGTGGCGGCGATCTGCGCGGCCTGGACGTTGGACGTGACTTCCCGTCCCCAGGCGCTGACGCTGGCCAAATCATCCGTGATGCGGTTGAGATTGGCGAGCAGGTGCTCGAGATCCGCCTTGGCAAGTTTGTCCGTGGCGATGGTGATATTCTTCAAGGACGCGTTGAGATTGGCCGAGAATTCCGGGTTGGAAAGGGTGGCGTTGACGCCTTTCCGGATGTCGGTGATGCCGCCGTTCATGTTGTCGAGGGTGTCGCCGACCTTGTCGGTCAGGGCCAGCGTCTTGTCGCTGAGCTGGTCCAGGGTGGAACTCGCCTTGTCGGCGATTTCCCCGACTTTCCCGGTGATTTTGCGCACTTCCTGCGTCACATCGTCGACCCGGCTGTTGAGCGTTTCGGCCAGGGCCGCGATGTCCTTGGTGGCGGTGTCGATATTCGAGATCACGCTTTCGCTGTGGCGGAGGACGACGTTGGCCTGGTAGGCGACGGCGTCCATGTTGTTGGCGAGGGACTTGATGTCGGAGCGGAACTTGTTGTCGCCGATGATGTCGTTCAGGTTGTTGATGAGGACGGTGAGCTGGTCGCCGAAAACCGTGACTTTGGTGAACAGTTCGGACAGGTCGGGCAGGGGAGAGCTTTCCAGCCTGGCCGCCTCCGCCACGGTGGTGGCGCGCTTCAGGTAGGAGGCAGACTTGCCGGGGATGATTTCCAGGAACGCGTCGCCGACCAGGCCGGCGGTGGAGACTTTCGCCGTGCTGTCCTCGGGGAGGAGACGGTTCTCGTCGATGTCGAGGATGATTTCCATGTCGGTGCCGCCCTGCTGGATCTGGATGGTGGCGACGCGCCCGATTTGGAACCCGCCCATCTTGACCGGCGCGCCTTCCTTCAGGCCGCCGACGTTGACCATGTTGACGACCACGCGGTAGTGGCGGCCGAGGAACGAGGTGGTGTTGCCCCATGCCATCAGCATGACAATCAGAAGGATGACGCCGGCGATGATGGTGGCGCCGATCGCCAGTTCCATTGCCGCCGTCTGCTTTCTTCCCGCCATGTTCAAACCCCCTTCTTTTCAATTAAGAATGCATTATGCATTATTAATTATGCATTGCGGTTACGCCACCGTCTGTATCGGGCCTTCGGCCTCGCCGCGGACAAACTGCCGGATCATTTTGTCCGTGATGCTCGCGTCCTTCGGGAGCGGCTCTTTCCCGAGGCGGCTGTACATTTCCGGCGGGCCGTCGCCGACCACCTTGCCGCCGTACAGCATGACTATGCGGTTCGCCACCTTGCCGGCCACGTGCATGTCGTGGGTGACGACAATGGAGGTGACGTTGGTCTCCTCCAGCGACTTGTGCGTTTCGTTGATCAGATCGCCGATGGCGTCGGACATGATCGGATCGAGGCCGGTCGTCGGTTCGTCGTAGAGAATCACCTCCGGCTTGCTGGCGATGGAGCGGGCGAGGGCGGCGCGCTTCTTCATGCCGCCGGACAGTTCGGACGGCATCTTGTCCTCGGTGCCGGGAAGGCCGACCTGACGGAGTTTCTGCGAAACTATTTCGCGGATCTTGTCCTCGTCCTTTTCGCCCATCGCCTTCAGCGGGAAGGCGACGTTTTCCCCCACCGTCATGCTGTCGAACAAGGCGCCGCCTTGGAACAGCATGGCGATGCGCTTCCGCGTTTCGCCGAGTTCCACGACGTTCATGGCGCTGATTTTTTTGCCGAACACATAAACTTCGCCCTCATCCGGATCGAGAAGACCGAGCATGAGGCGGAGCATGACGCTCTTGCCTGTACCTGAAGGCCCGATGACAACCAGCGTCTTGCCCCGTGCCACATTCAGGGTAATGCCGTTCACCGGTTGCACCCGCCGTTCTCCGGAACCGAATCCTTTGTAGACGTTGTCCAGGCGGATAATGCTGTCCGCCACCGAGCGTTCCGACATGGGATGGCCGCCGACGGTGGAGCCGAGATCGGTGTCGCCCGGTTTAACCGTCCGTTCAGGCGCGGGATCGGCGGCCGGCGCCGGGACCGCGCGGGTGCTGTCCGGGCCGGAACCGTTCTTGGCCAAAGTTTCAAAATCGTCCACCGCCATGTCATTCCCCCGCGAACGCTATTTGAGCCAAGTATGCACCTGCCCGCTGATCGCCAGCAGGCCGGTATCCAGGAAATAGGCGATATAGTCCCATACCGGCTGCGCGTAGTACAGTATGATGGACATCACCAGGTTGAGAATGAGGATGGCGATGCAGGACGAGACGTTGGCGCTGGTCGTCGCCTTGCCCACGCCTTCGGCGCCGCCGGTGGTTTTGAGGCCGTTCCGGCAGCAGATGAGCGAAATCGTCACCCCGAACACCAGGCCTTTCGACAACCCCTGGACATAATCGTACGGTATCATCCAGTCGCTGATCTGCGACCATTGGTAATGCCATTCCGCCCCCAGCACAAACACGGTCATGATGAGGCCGGCCATGATGCCGATGGCCATGGCGAAAACCGTCAGCACCGGAGTCATGAAAAAGCTGGCGATGACGCGGGGCAGGACAAGATAGCGGACCGGGTCGGTTCCCATGGTATCGAGGGCGTCGACCTGCTCGGTGACCGCCATGGTTCCGAGTTCGGCCGTAATCGAACAGCCGACGCGGCCGGCCAGCATCAACCCGACCAGCACCGGCCCGAGCTGCCAGACCTGCGCTTTGGCGACAATGGCGCCGGTCCAGCTTTCGACGCCGAGGGCGACGAACTGGTTGTACGAAGTATAAGCAAGGACGGCGCCGGTGAACGCGCCGGTGGTGAGGATGACGGGAAGGCTTTGCACGCCGATGAAATAGAACTGGGCTATGGTCTCCCGCTTGTAGGGGAGGCCTTTGGTCAGCCACCGGACGCATTGAAAAAACAGAATCGCCACTTCGCCGACGCCCCGCAGGCCGTCGGATACCGCTCTCCCCAACCCTATGACATGTTTTAACATAGCCTCGAACCCCATCCGCCCGCGCCCGCATGGACAACGGCATGCCGAATTGTATGCGCGCAATGCAATATGTGGCAAAAACATTCCTTTTGCCGAATGTAAGGATAATAGCGTTTTTTGCAAGAAAAAGCCTGGAAAAAAAGCAACTTTTTCCGGAATTTGCCTTTTACTCCTTATCCTCCGTATCGTCCCGGAGCGGCCCGGTGGCATCTCCGGGAATGGATATGACCGCCTCTGCCGTCACTACCGGCGACGACAGCCTGACGCTGGCCGGGCGCAGGTGCTGGCGCTGGCTGCCAGTCTCCTCGATCACTTTCATGTCTTTCCATTTCCCTTGCCGGTAGCGGAAATACAGGATGATGGCGGTGGAGAAGGCATAGAGAACGAGTATGCTCCACAGCGTATAGTAGCCGGCGCCGAGGGCGAAGGTGACGACGCAGGGAATGGCGAAGACGAACCAGCCGGTAAATCCCATGATAAGCATGCAGAACCGTGTGTCTCCCGCGCCCCGGATGGCGTTGCCGTAGAGGATGAAAAAGCCGTCGGCTATGGCGAAGGCGCCGGCCATGCGCAGGAAGTTCACCGCCATGCGCCTGGTTTCCGCGTTCATCGACTCGCCGGGCGAGAAGATGGAGACGAGGAACTCGGGGAATGCCTCGAAGAGGAGGCACATGAAACCCATATAACAGAGAATGAGGAGGCGGGAATGCCTCACCGCCTTGACCGCGAACGGGATGTCCCGCGAACCTATGCCGTGCCCGACCAGGATGGACGCGGCGGCGCCGAGGCCGAGCATGGGGATGAAAGCGGCGCCGTTGACGCTGATGGCTATCCCCGAGGCGGCGCCGACGTTGCCTCCCAGCTTGGTGATGCCGTACATGCCCATGAGTATGTTGAAAATGGCGAACGCGCCGATGTCCAAAAGCATTTGCATGCCGTTCCCGAATCCGTATTTCAGCATGCGCCGCATCAGCTTGCCGTCGAACACCCGCGCCGGCCAGGTGCCGAATTCCTCGCGGTAGGGCTTGCGGAAAAACAGGATGAGAAACACCAGCACGCTCAGCGCATCGGTGCCGATGGTGGCGAGGCCGGCGCCGACCACGCCCATGCTCGGCGCGCCCAGCCAGGCCGCGAACGCGTTCAGCCAGTCGCCGATGAAGGCGAGCGGGCCGTTCGCCATGTGGCTGGTGCCGCCGGCGCCGAAAATGAGCGCCCAGTTCATCGCCACGTTCAGGAATATGCTGGCAAAGCCGACGATGACCACGGTCCAGGTTTTGTTCCGCCCGGTCCAGAAGCACATGATGCTCGAGTTCAGGAGCGCGAAGACGACGCCGCTGGCGAGAACGCGGAAATAGGCTTCCTCCTCGTAGGCGAGATCCGGGCTGTGGCCGAGGTGGTGGAACACCGGCGCCATCAGCACGCTGACGGCAATCAGCAACAGTCCCGCCGCCAGGCTGAACAGCATGGATTGCCATACCGCCAGGCCGGTGCGGTCGTGGCGCTCGGCCCCGGAGTACTGGGCGACGAAGGCGTTCGAATAGTTGGCGACGCCGATGAAAAAGCTGGCGAGCATGAACGAGGTCATGCCGGCCGACAGGGCGGCGGCGATGGAGCGCTCCGCGTACCACGCCATCATCATGCGGTCGCAGAACAGCTTGAACGCGAAGGGTCCCGACGACATGATGAGGGGAAAGGCGACCCGGAACACTTCTCCCAGGCTGCCGGTGCGGGCGGGGACGGCGATGGCGTGGGACATGGTTTCCTTCCCTTACATTGCAAAATAAAAAGACACGACCGTTAAT